>NZ_RBMB01000022.1:0-61158 GCF_003989485.1 Kocuria sp. HSID17590
CGGACGACCTGCTCCGAGGTGTGACGCTTCCTGCTGTTCGTCATGATCTGACCAGTCTCACTGCCCGGACCCCCGGGCAACAGGACGACTCACACAACCACCGGACCTACCAAACGGGGTCAGCCCATAAGGACATCAGCTCTGCGACTCGACCCAGCTCTGGAACACTTCATCCGCTCCAGCATGGACGGCGGGCCAACACTAGTCACGCTCTTCACCGGAGGGGCCACTATCCAGGGCGAGCTCATCCCGGTTTCTGAGTACCTGCAGGGGGTAAAAAGTAGCGTGATTAGCCGTTGCCCTGTTCAGTCCGATACTGCCTGGTCCCGTTCTCTGGGCTACAACGCTGAAAAAGCCCGTGCGTTCGAAGAAGAGGGTTCTTTGATTGATGGCGGATCTTTCCTTCATCTCTGCGGGGCGGGCTTGATCACGGCAAACGGTGGCTTGCTCTCTTTGCCGCAGGGCATGCCGGTCTCCGTGACCGCATCCAAAATCACTGGATGGGCCCCAGGTCTGCTGGTCACCGCAGCCTAGGGCACCTCTTCCACAGACCCATTCCCGCAAGGAATCAGGACCCGTTTCGCCCCTCCCCTGCACGCTCTACCTTGCTCTCCCCGCATCTTGCTCCTAGGGGTGAGGTAGAGGCCCAAGTGCAGCGATGGCATCTGCGTGCAGAAGTCTCTCTCGGGGTTTCAATTGGGGGTATCAGGGGGCCTCATGACAAGGTGCCAAGAGGGGCCACATGTCCCTGCGCGTTTTGGGTGGTTGCAAAGGGTGGAAAGACCCGGGGTATCAGGAGACCCTACGGTGGGGTGTCAGAATGGGTGTCATGACCACTCACGGTGACGCCCCCAGCAACGAAGCCCCTAGCCAGGAAGGGGTATCAGGGGGTTCCAGTGCGGTGTTCACGATGAAGGAAGCCGCCGATGTGGCAGGTGTCAGCGTGAGCACCCTCCGCCGACGACGCGCCGAGCTGGAAGGAGCAGGGGCCACCATCACCTCCGCCGGGTGGCAGGTGCCCATGACCGCACTCATCGCCGTGGGCCTCATCCACGGCGAAGGTTTCCATACCGCCTCACAGGCCAGACCATCGACGCCGTCTGCTCAACCCTCGGAGGGATCGGAGAGCACCAGGCATCTGCTCGAGCGCGTCCGTGAGTTGGAAACTGAGGTCCAGGAATGGCGACGGCGCGCCGAAGTTGCTGAAGCACGAGCCGAAGAACGCCGCCGAGCTCTCGATGCCCTCCAGATCGCCAACGAAACCGAACGCATAGCGCTGCGGATGCTCACCGGGCAGAGCTCCCACACCCCACAGGCTCCTACGGCTCCCGAGCCTGCTCGTGCCAGGCCGGCCGAGGAGCCGGAAGCATCCCCGGGACCCACCACACCCGTGACCTCTCAAGAGCCGCGCCGCGGGTTCTTTTCCCGCATCTTCTCGGCCTAAGAGCTTCCGCCGATAGGTGTGGTGGAGCGGTGGCATGAGACAGGCACGAGGCCTGGTAAACACGGATTTGTTGAGAATCAGTGTGTTGACGAGGAGCACTCGTGCCTGCCGTTCCATCGTGCATCATCGAACCCATCTGGGACCAGTTCCAGATGCTGATCCCTGCTGTGGCGGACGAGCATCCATTGGGTTGCCACCGGCCACGGATCCCGGACCGGGTGGTGTTCGACAAGCTGGTCCAGGTCCTCGTCCCCGGGGCCGCCTACGAGAGGATCTCCGACACGACGTGTTCGGCTACCACGATCCGCCGCCGGCGTGATGAGTGCATCGAGGCCGGAGCCTTAAAGGAGCTGGAACAGTTTTGTCTGGAGGGCTACGAGAAGATGGTCGGGCTCCAGCTGGAGAACTTGGCCGTGGACGGGTGCATCACCAAGGCCCCGTGCGGTGGCGAGGCCGCCGGGCGGTCACCGGTGGACCGCGGCAAGCAGGGCACGAAACGGTCGCTGCTGGTCGAGGGCGCCGGGATCCCGCTGGGTACCGTGGTGGCCCCGGCCAACCGCCACGACTCCCCGTTGCTGCGCCCGACGTTGGAGACGCTGTCCCGGTTCGGTTTCGACCTGCCGGAGCGGATCACCGTGCACCTGGACGCCGACTACGACTCGAAGGGCACCCGGGGGTTGCTCGCCGAGCTCGGCTGTGAAGCCAGGATCGCGGTCAAGGGCGTGCCCGCCCCGATCCAGAACACGTCCAGGTGGGTGGTGGAACGGACGAACTCCTGGCACAACCGCGGGTTCCAGAAGCTGGCCGTCTGCACCGAGAAACGTATCCGGGTAATCGAGGCGTTCATCGCCCTGGCCAACGCCATCATCATCACTCGCAGGCTCCTCCGCGAGGCCTGGACCACCCACCGCTAGGCCACCCGCCCGACCCGACGACCATGACCTAATGGCGGAACCTCTTACTCATCCTCCACGGCCAGGCGCAGGTGGTCATCGCCCTACACGGATACCACAAGGCTTTGCCGCATGTTGGCAATGACCAGGCGCCGGTAACCAGTCGCGAGAAGATCGTCGCTTCCCACGGCGGACAGCGCACTTTTAGACACCTCCTGCGTTCGTCAAACGAAGCGGTCCGGGATCATTCCCGGTTTCAGCCCGGACCGCCGCGATCCGTCGACGACGTCGAGTGCTTCACCCTGGCCTGGATCGACAGGTACAACAGCGCCCGCCCGCACACCCGCCTCGGCAACGCCCCACCTGCCGAGTACGAGGCAGCGCACTGCGCTGAGCCCACCAAGTCATCGCGACCGGCAATGACACCTGCATAGACGTGGCATCAACGCGTAGATGTTTCAGTTTCTTCTGTGCTGGGGCTGTGTCAGGTGCTGGACCGGGTGTAGGCAGCGGCGCGCACCACATCTTCGTCCTCCAGTCCAGCTCCTAGTGCTCCGCCCACGGTGGCCAGGCTGGCGGTGAGCCAGCTGATCTTCGCGTAGTCCAAAGCGTTCACTGGGTGACCGGCGACACCGGCCAGTACCTGCTCGTCGATGAGCAGCAGCGCGCCGACCCAGGACAGGATGAATAAGACGAGGTAGAACACCACAACCCCGATGGCCACGGTCGCGGTGGTGGCCAAATTGAACAGGATCACCTGCTCACGTTGGGCTCGCCGCCGTGGGCGCTCCCACAAGTCGGCTCCCAGGATCAGGGTGCCACTCACCGCCCCGATCGCCATCACCGCCAGCAGGACCAGGCGCACCGGCCCGTAGGCCATGGCCAGTACCCATAGGTCCGAGGCCACCAATGTCAGCATGCCGGTGGCCGCTGCCACGACCAGCGCCCGGGAGAGCCGGGTCACGAAGGCCCAAGGCTGGTTGGCGCGGATCATGCCCAGCAGCAACCGCACGTTGCTGCTCAGCACTCGGGCCGTGAACTGCACAACGTTGTCATCCGGGCGTTCGTCGAGATCGGTGGACAGCTGGTGGGCTCTTCGAGCAAGATCCCGCTGGGCGTTGAGGTCTTCGGCGTCGTAGCCCAGGAGCTGCCCGACCACGTGCACGGTGGTCTCTTGCACCTTCTGCCGCACGTGCACGGCTCCCAGGGCTGGGACGGAGACCAGTCCCACCCCGTGCACGGGGCTGAGCTGGGTGAGCACCGGACGTCGGCCGGTCTTCAGGGGGATCTCGGTGAGCACCACGGCCAAATCCCAGTTCTCCTCCAGCACGCGGTTTCGGGCCGCCTCCAGCAGGTCCAAGGTCTCGGTGGGTGGATCGACCAGCCGGTCTTCGGCCATCTTCAGTTGCCAGCGCACTCCCGGATACAGCTGCACCAAAATCTCGCGCACCGAGGTGGTGACCTCGGGGCCGAGCACCGCACTCAGGGATGGTGAGACCACCAGGCCGATGAGCAGCTCGGCATCGGAAAGGGGTTCGGCAGGATCGGCGGTGGATCGGCAACGCTCAGCAGTCACCGCTCCATTATGAGGCAACCACGGGCCGGACTGCCACTGGCTCGATGGAGCCCCCAAGGTTTCGTGCAGCACCGCGGGCCGGATTCGGTGGTCGCCTCGATCCCGGAAAGAGCGGTGCTGCTCACTGCGAAATCCTCTCCCCGCCGACGCCGCCAGCGCGAAGACATCACAGCCAGCGGGCCCGGGACCTGCCGGTGTCGAGGACGGCTTCTCGATGATGCTGCAGTGACGGATCGGTTGAAGTGCTTCGGCAATGTGGGAGCAGTGATCAGCGTGGGGCCGGTCGATTCCGTTCGGACAGGTGATGCATCGACTGCCCAGCGGCAGGTGCGGTACTGATGCGGGGGTACCCGGTGCAGGGGTGTCAAGGCCCAGCTCCGAAGACGGCAAGCCGGGCACGTGAAAGGCGAATTATGGCCCGCCGCAACCCGAGCGGGAAGGCATGTGTGGCACGAGGCGCCGAAGACGGGCCGGGCGTTTACTGCAGAGATAAATATGCTTATCCTGGTAAGGTCTGCGACATTTTGTAAGGCCCTGAGAGTCCACTCCCGACCCAGGTGCCCGGCAACCCCGGGTGCAGGCCACCGTCCGGGTCGGATCGTCACCACGAACAGGAAACGATGAAAATGTCCCATCCCTCCCCTCTTCCACCTACTGCTTCGGCTCATTACCAGGTCCTGCGCACAGTGCCCTCCTATGACCAGGCTCAGCGCCTTGTCGATCGACTCTCCGACGCCGGGTTCCCGGTTGAGCACGTGCGCTTGGTCGGCACCGATCTGCGCCTGGTTGAGCAGGTCACCGGGCGGATGACCTACGGCAAGGCCGCCCTGTACGGGGCCGCCTCCGGGGCCTGGCTGGGATTGCTCATTGGCTTGCTGTTGGGTCTTTTCACGGTCGTGGGGTGGCTGTCGGTAATCCTGTGGGCGGTGCTCCTGGGCGCGGTGTGGGGGCTGATCTTCGGGTTGCTGGGTCACGCGGCCACCGGCGGGCGCCGGGACTTCAGTAGCGTCCAGGGCCTGGAGGCGTCCTCCTACGAGATCCTCGTGGAGGCCGAGTACGTCGAGGCGGCCACGGCCAAGCTCGACGCCAGCCGTCCCACGACTTGACCGCCAAAGGCCCGGGCCCGGACCGGGTGCTGGCCCACGCCCGAGTAAGTGCTGAGGGCCGTGGCCCTCTGCGCTCCCCCGACACTCACCGCTGGGGCGGATTCAGGAGCGGATCTCGCCGGGAAGCAGGGTCGTCGGCGTGCCTGTGGTAAGAGCCGCCCAGCACGAGCCGGGCCACGAGCTTGTCGAACACCACCCGGTCCGGTATCCGCCGCCGGTGACACCCCAACGGATGGGTGTCGACCCGCGCAGGAATCAGGGCCTCGAACTGGACCCACAACGGCTCGATGAACGATGCTGGCACCGCAGGCACGGGACTCCTCGCGACGACGTAGATCTAGGCAATCCACATCGAAGCGGACATCCCGTGCCTGCGTCACATCCCCGACAAGCCGCGCCCTACCCGCGCGACCTCTAAGACCAGCTACAGACCCCGTCCACGGTCCTCTCGGCCGGGGCCGGGGCGACGAAGGTGCTGCGCCTGCTCCAACGGATGAGGCGGGGCTACCCGCTGTTGCGGCCGGGGTGCCGGGGTTCTTTTCCGGGGTGCCGGGTTGTCCAGCTTCACGAACTTGCGGATCTGCTTCCATTCCGCGCGGCGGGCCGCCACCACCTCCGCCTGTTGCTCCTGTTGCTGACGCACCGCGGCCACCGAGCGCTTACCGCGGCCCGCCGCGCGGCGCCGCGGCGCGGTCTGCAACCCGTGCTCCAACTCCAGGCGGGTGCACGCACTCTGAACCGCACGCCGGTCGTTGCGACCGTGCCACACCGTCCCCTCGTCACTGACCCGGCACACCACCACATGCACGTGGTCATCGGCGTGACGGACCATCACCCACGGGTGCTCCGCGAAGCCCATCGACTCCGCAAACGTCTGTCCTGCCTGCGCCCACTCCGCATCCGTCAACCGCCGATCCTCGACAGTGTTGCGCAAAGAGGCCTGCCAGACCGGTTTCGTAATCTCCGGGCGGGTGCGCATCGCCGCGCGCATCTCCTTCACCCACGCCTTCTCATCCGCATCCCCGGTCACGAACACGTTCCCGCCCACGACCACACCACCGGCATACCGGCCCCCGTTGCGTTCGTAGAAGTGCTCATTGGCATGCCCCGGCCCATGCAGATAGGCACCAATGTTGCCCGGGTTCGACCCCCGGGTGATCTTCGCGATCACGGCAACGCCCTCCGTAACGCGCCCAGTTCCCGAGCCAGGGCCTCCACGGCCTCGTGCAGCTGCGGGGTCGGGACGACCTGCCCCTGGTTCACCGCGCGCATCAACTGGTTCAGATTCGACCCCACCCGCGCCAGATCCGCCCGGATCCTCGCCAACTCCTGCACCTCACCCGCCCCCGGGGTGCTCGCCTCGAGCTGTTCCTGGACTCGTTCCCGAGCCCACACCGAGACCCGTTGCCCGCCGGCGGCCTCTGTCCATGCCCGGTGCTCGGCCTCGGTCAACGACATCGATACCCGCCGGGTGCGCGGCTCCACCGCCACCGGCCGCCCACCAGCACCCCGCACCCGAGGCGCCGGTTCCGCAGCAGTCGGTTCCGGGTCCGGTGAGGCGAGGGGCTGCTCCTCGAGCAGCTCCTCCCACCGGTTCCCGGACCCCGAAGGGACCGTGCCCGGCGAGGTTGAACGACGTGAGAACAAGCCCAACGGGACCACCCTTCCGAGACCCCGCCAAGGGGTCGAGACCAGCCCTCCGCAGGAGCAAGGGGATTGACCGGAACGGGAACACCTGGCAGCGAGGAACGAGCGGTGGGCCAGGTTTTCCGTTACGGACAATCATATCCAACATCTCCGTTTCAGCGCCCCGACGAAGGAGGATCACAGCGCGCTGGAACGGGGGGCGTGGTGGGGTTCTGGGCCTGACCGACGCAGGAGGACAGAGCCAGGGCCAGGACACCACCACGCATCGTCTGCAGCGCAGCGGAAGACGATCACGCCCTTGGGTCTCGACAGAGCAGGGGCAGCCCCGAGCCCCTAGGGCAATAACCGCGGACCCCGGGGTGAGCGGTTATGCGTTACGATAACCGCATACCCCGGTAAACAAGGGTATTACCTATGATGGAGGATGTTCGATGCTTCACTTCACTCTTGGTCCCCGGCGCGAGCTGGATCCCGCCGTCGATGAGATGGAGCGCACATGGAACGGGTACGACCCGCAGGCCAGCCCACAGGCCCTGTACGACGTCAATCGCTCGTGCTGGGTGCTGGGCCGGCGCGCCGATCGGGAGAGCTACGCGCTCTTTTCTCATGACGGGAAAGTGGTTTTCGCCGTGGAGATCGATGAGATCGTTCCGACTCCTACACGACGGGCATTGACGGGGCACCCGTTGGCTCCGGGACATCCCGTCTACGACCAGTACGTAGGGAGAGATGCACCCATCAAGGGCCAGCGCAACCCGGTCGGGTACATCACTTCACCCCTCGATGAGCGCCTGTGCGAGTGCGGATGCGGCAAGGCCGTCGGTCGAGGTGACTTCCTGCCAGGCCACGATCAGAAAGCCATCCACGAGCGAATCTCCAAGGTAGGAACGGTCAAGCAGTTCATCGACTGGTTCGATGAGACCTACCCGAAGCCGGCACTCGCCTAGAGAGTGACTCACAAGGCGGGCAATGGAGCTCGCTTCGCTCACCCTCATTCTTTTCCTGCCCTCAGCTCTTCCTCATTTTGTTCTGTGGTGTTGTTTTTGACGGGGCCTACCGTCCAGCCTGGGAGTGAGAGAGGGAGCTGAAGAGCAGGGTGACCGCCCCCTTGCCAGTCGGCCACCCCGCAGATTTCTCAGTCCGCCCGGGCCATGCCCTCCACCGGGCTGAGCCTGGTGGCCCTGCGCACCGGCAGGGCGGAGGCGAGCACCGCCACCACCACGGCCCCGGCGAGGATCAGGAGGAAGCCTCCCCAGGGCACCACCGGTCGCACGGTCATGCCCTCTGTGAAGAGGGACATCACGCCCAGCACACCGAACAGCCACCCGGCCACGAGTCCGACCACTGCGGCCACCAGCGAGATCACGAGCGCCTCGAGCCGGATCAGGGCCCCGAGCTGGCGCTTGGACAGCCCCAGCGCCCGCAGCAACGAGTTCTCCCGGGCCCGCTCCAGCACGGAGAGGGATGTGGTGGAGGCTATGCCCAGCACCGAGACCACCACGGCCACGGCAAGCAGAGCGAGCACCACGGTGAGCATGGTGTCCAGGACCGCCACGTAGCCGGCCTTCTCCATGAGGGCGCCGCTGAGCTGGGTGCTGCTCACATGCAGGACGTCCGCCACAGAGCGTCGCAGGTCCGTGGCCTGCTGCACGTTGAGGTACTGCGCAGCGTCGACGGTCGCGCTGGCTCCGTCAGGCAGGTTCCCGCCGGTCTGCACACCCAGCACGTTGGGCAGGGCCCCGAGGTCGTGGACCTGCTGCTGGCTGAGCTCACCCACCTGCGCCGGTACGGAGATGTCCACGGGCCGTTCCTGATCAAGCTGCTCAAGCAGGTTCACGCGGGCCACGTGCTCACCGGTCAGAACGGTGGAGACAAGCAGCACGCCGATTAGCAGGGCCGTGGCCGTGGTGCTCGTGCGGGTGGGGTAGCGCGCAGCGTTGGCGGCGGCCAGGCGGGAGGGGATCCCGCCGGGAAGTGCCTTCCCGGCCCCGCGCACCAGTGAGGGGATGTAGGCGCGGGAAGTCAGCACCACGCCGAGGAACGCCGCGAGACCACCGGCGATGCCCCACCCGGCACTGTGCTGGGTGGCACCGAAGACGAGCGCCGCGGCACCGGCGATCAGGACGACCGCCCCGAAGACCGTGCGCACCACGGGCAGCCCGTCCGCCGCCCGGGAACCGCGCAGCCCGTCCAGGGCGGAGGCGCCACGGGCACGCCGGGCCGGGCCCAGCGACGCGACGACGGTCAGCAGGACGCCGGTCACGAGACCCACGACGACATCCCGCGGGGTGAGCGTGAGCTTCAGCGACCCTGTGGAGACCACGGTGCGGGCAAGCACGACCAGGGCGGTGACCGCACCGACACCCAGCGCGGAGGAGACCACGCCCAGCACGAGGCCTTCCAGCAGCACCGCGCGGCGCAGCTGGGACCCGGTGGCCCCCACACACCGCAGCAGGGCGAGCTCGCGGGCACGCTGGGCGGTGAGCACGGAGAGGGTGTTCGTGACCACGAGCAGCGCCACCAGCACGGACAGCCCGGCGAACAGCGCCAGGAAGATGGCCAGCACGTCGGTGCCCTGGGACATGTCGTCCAGGAGGTCCTGCGCCATCTGGTCCGGAGTCTGCACCGTCAGCGCGGGCTGACCGCCCTGACCGGTGCCCAGGATCCGGTTGATCTCGGTGGCCAACTGGGCCAGCTGGTCCTCGTCCGGGGTGCCGTCCGTGCGCAGCAGGATCCCACCGCCCATGTCCATGCCCTCACCGGGAACGGTCTTGAGCCCGGCCACCGTGACGTACCAGTCCGGCACGCCTCCGGAGGCGGTCTGGTCCGTGATGCCGCTGACCTTGTAGTCCGCGGTGGTGCCGTCCTCCGAACCGTACTGCTCCAGCTGGACGGTGTCCCCCACGCCCACGTTCATGGCCTTGGCGGTGCCCTCGGACACCGAGATCTGGTTCGCGGCGTCCGGGAAGGAGCCGTCCTTGAGGCCCGCCGGCACCAGGGAGGTGTCAGCAGGGAGGTCGTTGACCTGGGTGGCGCCGGTGTCCGTCCCGGAGGACTTCGCATGCACCATCTTGGTGGTGGGCGACCACGCGCTCTTCACGTCCGGCAGCGCCTCGATCGTCTGCAGCTGCTGCGCGTCCGCGATGGCGGGCGCCTGCTCGCTGTCCGGGGTGCTCACCACGGCGTCGGCGTTCTTGTAGGGTGCCGCGAGACTCGAGGCGAGGCTCGCGGAGAGGGTGCTCGCGAGGCCCAGTGCGGCGGTCATGAAGGCCGCGCACACCGCCACGCAGATCACCACGAGGACGTAGCGGCTCCACTGCTGCGTGAGCCGTGATCGAACCACGCGCAGCATCAGTTGGCCTCCTGGGCGTCGTCGGAGAAGATCTCACCGTCGCGCACACGCAGGACGCGGTCCGCGGCCTCGGCCACGGTGGCGTCGTGGGTGACGACGACGACGGTCTGGCCCAGGTCGTCCACGCACCGGCGCAGCAGGGCCAGCACCTCCAGGGACGTGGCCGAGTCCAGCGCGCCGGTGGGCTCGTCCGCAATCACGACGTCCGGCTGGGAGAGCAGGGCACGGGCGATCGCCACACGCTGCTGCTGACCGCCGGACATCTCGTCCGGACGGTGGTCCAGGCGCTCGGTGATGCCCAGGGTGGTGGCCAGCGCGTCGAGGCGCTGGGTGTCCACCTTCTTGCCGGCCAGTGCCAGGGGCAGCTCGATGTTCTGCCGGGCGGTGAGCGTGGGGACCAGGTTGAACGCCTGGAACACGAAGCCCACGTGGTCGCGGCGGAAGCGGGTCAGCTGGTCGTCGGAGAGCCCGGCGATGTCCTGGCCGCCCACCACGATCCGCGTCTCCGGGTGGCGGTCCGGGGAGTCCAGGCCGGCCAGGCAGTGCACGAGCGTGGACTTGCCGGAGCCGGAGGGACCCATCACGGCCACGAACGTGCCCGCGGGGATCTCCAGGCTCACGTCCCGCAGGGCCGCCACCTCGGTGCCCCCGGTCCCGTAGGTGCGGGAGACGTGCGCGGCGCTCACGGCGATGCGCCGCGGGGCGCTCGCGGCGGGCTGGGTGGTCTGGGCGGGCTGGCTGGTCTCGGACCAGGGCGGGTTGTCGTAGCGGGCGAGTGAGGGCTCAGGAGAAGTCATGACGTCATTGTGGTGCGCCGGATCCGCCCGTTCATCGAACGGGGGTACGAGCTTGCGCCCTGCGTGCCGTGGCGTGAGCCACAGCGCGCCCGCGGCTCTCATACCCGGGGATGAGGCCCGGACCCAGCCGGGCGGCGCCACACCCGTCGTGGCCGTGCCCCGCCCGGGACTCAGCCCGGCAGCACCACACCGGTTTCGTAGGCGATCACCACGGCCTGCACCCGATCCCGGGCCTGCAGCTTGGAGAGGATGTGGGACACGTGCGTCTTGACCGTGGGCTCGGAGAGGAAGAGCCGCTGCATGATCTCCGCGTTGGAGCACCCCGCGCCGATCAGCTCGAAGACCTCGCGCTCGCGCGAGGTGAGGCCCTGCAACCGCGGGTCCCGCCACGGATCGTTCCCGGCGCTCGTCACCACGCCGCCCGGACCCACCATCACGTCCGCGCCCGGCACCCCGGAGCCACCGGACGCCCCGGCACCGCCGGCCGCACCGCCTGAACCACCCGTGCCACCCGAACCGTCCCCGGGGGGCACAGCACCCGCGCTGCCGGAACGACCACCCGGGCCGTCGGCCGACTCGCACGTGGTGGCGACCGAGCGGCCCGCCCCCGAGACCAGGTGGGAGAGCAGCCTCCGCGTGGTGGACGGCGCGATCACCGCGTCCCCGCGCGCAACCGTGCGGACGGCGTCCAAGAGCTCCTCGGGGCGGGCATCCTTCAGCAGAAAACCACTCGCACCAGCCTGTATGCCTTCAAGTGCATACTCATCGAGGTCGAACGTGGTGAGCACGATGATCCGCACCTGCGGGGCGAGGGCGAGGATCTCGCGCGTGGCCTCGATCCCGTCCATCTGTGGCATCCGCACGTCCATGAGGATCACGTCCGGAGCCCCAGCCACGGCAAGCCCGGGGCGCACGGCGTCAACGGCCGCCACGCCGTCGCCCACGTCCCCCACCACGGTGAGGTCCGGCTGCGAGTCCACGAGCATGCGGAAGCCGCCGCGCACGAGCGGCTGGTCGTCCACGATGAGAACCCTCACGGGCGGCGCTGTCGTCATTTCTCCTCCCCGGGCAGGGTAACCCGGACGACGAACACGTCCGGACGATCGGGGTGCGGGCCCGCGGTGAGGGAGCCGCCATAGAGGTCCACACGTTCGCGCAACCCCTGCAGCCCGTAGCCCCCGCGGGGCGTTCGGCTGGTGCTCGCGGCGCCGTCGTTGGTGATCTCGGCCCAGGAACCGTCCGGGCGGTGCTCCACCACGATACGCACGGAGGAGGCCTGCCACGCGTGCTTCAGCACGTTGGTCAGGGCCTCCTGGGCCACCCGGTAGAGCGTGAGCTGCGCGCCGGCGGACAGGGCCGGCTCCCCGTTCACGCGATGCTCCACGGGCAGCCCGGCGTCCCGCACGGACGCCACCAGGTGCTCGATCTGCTCCAGCTGCGGCACCGGCGAGGTCCCCGTGGCGTCCTCGGTGCGCAGCACGCCCAGCAGTCTGCGCATCTCGGTGAGCGAGCCGCGTGCGGTGTCCGCGATGGTGCCGAGGGTCGCCACGGCCACGCCGGGGTCCGACGCCGCCGCGTACCGCGCGCCGTCCGCCTGGGCGATCACCACGGACAGGGAGTGGGCGACGACGTCGTGCATCTCCCGGGCAATCCTTGCCCGCTCGTCCTGGGCCGCCATCCGCACCTCCTGCTCTCGCTCGATCTCGAGCCTGCGGGCACGGTCCTCGAGCTGCTCGCGCCGCTGCCGCCGGCCCCGGGCGAGGTCTCCCGCGAGGTACGCCACCGTGATGCAGGCCGCGGAGCTGACACCGAACATCGTGCCCACGATCGCCCACTCGGCCGTGGAGTAGTTCTCGGGGAGGAACAGGAACCAGTGGTTGCTGCGCCACCCCAGCACCGCGCTGCCCAGCAGGGCCGCGAGGTAGACGCCGCGCCGGGCCCGCCGGGGCGAGCGGATGGCGGCGGTGTAGACCACGCACGGCACGGACCACAGGCACAGACCCACGGGAGCCACGTTGAACGCGAGCAGGCTCAGCAGCACGAGTGCCCCGTGGAGGTACGCCACCACCGTGGGTGCGGCCCGGCGGAAGAACAGTGGCAGCCAGCACACGAGCATGCACCACCAGGTCACCCCGTCCCACAGCGCGGACACCGTGAAGAAGATCGTGACAAAGCCGCCCACGAGCACCAGCAGGGCATTGCTGATGTGAGGGTGGTTCTCGATCCACTGGGCCAGTCTGAGGTGCAGAACCATCACCGCAGCACACTATCCGGCGGGGAGCCCGCACCACGTCGTCGTCGGCCCACGAGAAATTTGCAGTAACTGCACCAACACGGTTACTCTCGGACCGTGATCGGGCCATGCACGCACAGCGGGAGAACACAGGACGGACGGGGCACACGCCGCACCGCCACGCGCCGGGACATCCTCGCCGCGGCGGAGGAGCTGGTGCTGGAGAACGGTCTCGCGGGGCTGCGCACCAAGGACCTCGTGCGCCGCGCGGGCGTCTCGGAGCGCACCGTGTTCAACCACTTCGACAGCATCGAGGACACCGCGCTCACGCGCATCGAGGAGTACCTCACCCCCCTGTTCTCCGGCCTGGACGTCCCCGCGGACACCCCCGTGGCGGAGCTTCCCACGGCCGTCCGTGACCGCGTCCTCATCCGCCTCGCCACGCCAGCCGGGCTGGAGTGCCTCACCGGTTTCGTCCATCTGGCCGCCGCTCTCGCACCGGACTCCGGCGAGATCCTGACCCGCCACGTGGTCCTCACGCTCACCAGCATGGGGAGCCTCGCGAGTTCAGAGGTGGAAGCGGAGCATCCGCAGCTCTCCCTGGAGCAGCAGATGCGCCTGCGGCTCTACCTGACCAACCTGGCCCTGGGCCTGGGCCTGGCACGCCCCGCACTCCACCACCTGCCCCGCGAAACCTTGACCCCATTGGAGGTCAAGGACCGCATCCCGCCGGCGGAAGAGCTCGTCCCCCACATCGAGTGGGCCTTCCAGCAGGTGGATGCCGGGCTGCCGCAGCTGTAACGCGTCCACCGCACCCCATTCCACCGGCGGGGCCACAAGGGCCCGCCGACCCGCTCCCGAGACCGAATAAGTGAGTTATGGCGACATTCCTGTACAGAATCGGCGGCTTCGCCGCCCGTAGGGCCTGGGTGGTCATCACCGCCTGGCTCGTCATCCTGCTAGCCCTGGGGGGCGCTTTCTTCGCGTTCAAGGGCGAGCTGAGCAACAGCATCACGATCCCCGGGACCAAGGCTGCCCAGGTCCAGGACGACCTCGCCGGCGCGTTCGACGTCAACGCGGACGCCGGGGTGGGTCAGGCCATCGTCTCCACCACGGACGGCAGCAAGATTACCGAGCAGCAGCAGAAGGCGGTGGCCGCCGCGCTGAAGAAGGTGGACGGCATCGACGGGGTGGACTCCACCACGGACCCGTTCTCGCAGCAGAAGCAGGTGGACGACGCCCGAAAACAGCTCGAGGACGGCCGCTCCCGGCTCGAGCAGGGCGAGAAGCAGCTGGCGGGCGCACAGCAGCAGATCGACGCCGCCCGCTCCAAGATCCCGGCCAACGCCCCGGCCTCGGCCACGCAGCAGATCGACCAGCAGCAGGCGCAGCTGGACGAGCAGAAGAAGAAGATCGACGAGCAGAAGCCGGAGCTCGAGCGCAACGAGAAGAAGCTCGATCTCACGAGCGAGTACGGCTCGATCTCCGAGGACGGCACCACCGCGCTGACGGGTGTCACGTTCGAGCACGAGATCAACGAGGTCTCCTCGGACACCCTCGCGGAAGTCCGCTCCGCGTTCGAGGACACGGACCTGCACGGACTGGACGTGCAGTTCGACCAGAACCTCGAGGGCATGACCGAGATGGGCGTGACCTCCGAGATCATCGGCATGGTGATCGCCCTGATCATCCTGCTCATCATGCTCGGCACGTTCGTGGCGGCCGGACTTCCCGTGCTCATGGCGCTCGTGGGCGTGGGCGCGGCCTACCTGGGGGCGTTCGCGCTCTCGGACGTGGTGGACATGAACTCCACCACCCCCGCACTGGGCTCCATGCTGGGCCTCGCGGTGGGCATCGACTACTCCCTGTTCATCCTCAACCGCCACCGCAACAACCTGCGCCGCGGCATGGGCATGCACGAGTCCATCGCGCTGGCCACGGGCACCAGCGGCAACGCCGTGCTCTTCGCCGGCACCACCGTGGTGATCGCGCTGCTGGCCCTGAACGTGGTGGGCATCCCGTTCCTGTCCGTGATGGGCAACGTGGCCGCGTTCGCCGTGGTCATGGCCGTGGCGGTCGCGGTGACGCTGACCCCGGCCATGCTGTCCCTGATCGGGCGCCGGGTCATGCCGCGACGCCGCTGGGACGCCATCCAGCGCCGCGCGCAGCTGCGCCGTGACGCCGCCGAGATCGTGGGTGAGGACGAGCAGCACACCGCGGACCGCGCCCACGCCCTGACCGCCGAGCGGGACACCACCCCGCGCGGTTGGCTCAAGGTGGTGCTCGCCAAACCGGCGCTGACCATCCTGGCCACCGTGGCCGTGCTCGGGATCATCGCCATCCCCATGACCCAGCTGCGGCTGGGCCTGCCGGACGGCAGCAGCCAGAGCGCGGACTCCGGCGCGTACAAGACGTACAAGATCGTGGAGGACAAGTTCGGTGCGGGCCGCAACGGCACCGTCGTCGCCGCCGCCTACCTCCCGGACGGCACCACCGAGGAGCAGGCCGAGGACCTGCAGGTGGACCTGGGCGAGCAGCTGCGCGAGCAGGACCACGTCTCCGCCGTGGTGCCCGCGGCGATCAGCAAGGACCACTCCATGCTGCTGTACCAGATCATCCCGGACGAGGGGCCCAGCGCCGAGTCCACCACGGACCTGGTCAACAGCCTGCGGGACCTGCACCTGGACACCCCCGAGGGGGAGGCGAGCTTCGGCGTCACGGGTCAGACGGCCATGAACATCGACATCTCAGAGAACCTCTTCAAGGTGCTGCCGGTGTACCTGGCGATCGTGGTGGGGCTGTCCCTGATCGTGCTGATCCTGGTCTTCCGCTCCATCTGGGTGCCCCTGTCGGCCACCATCGGCTTCCTGTTCTCCCTGCTCGCGGCCTTCGGCGCCACCGTGGCCGTGTTCCAGTGGGGCTGGCTGGGTGATCTGTTCAACATCACGGAGCCCGGGCCCATCCTGAGCTTCCTGCCCATCCTGGCGGTCGGGATCCTCTTCGGGCTGGCCATGGACTACCAGATGTTCCTGGTCTCGGCCATGCGCGAGGCGTACAGCCACGGCCGGGACGGGAAGACCGCGGTGGTCGTGGGCTTCAACCACAGCGCCCGGGTGGTCGTGGCCGCCGCGCTCATCATGACCGGTGTGTTCATGGGATTCGTGTTCAGCGGGGACCCGATGATCGCCTCGATCGGCTTCGTGCTTTCCGCGGGCGTGCTCTTCGACGCCTTCGTGGTGCGCATGACGCTCATCCCGGCGCTGATGCACCTCATGGGCGCGAAGGCCTGGTGGTTCCCGAAGTGGGCGGAGCGGATCGTCCCGGACGTGGACGTGGAGGGTGCCTCCCTGGAGCGCCCTGCGCAGCCCTCCTACCCTGCGCAGCCCACCCAGTGAGTTCGGCGCCTCGCGAACCGGCCGTCGCCCCGCTCAGCGGGGCGGCGGCCGGTTCGCGTCAGGCCGCGGTGCCCGGCTCCGGCTTGCTGGTGGCGTCCCGGACCTCGCCCACGAGCTCCTCGAGGACGTCCTCGAGGGCCACGATGAACACCGACTCGTCGGAAGTGCGGGAGTCCCGTGCCACTTCACCCAGCAGCGCGAAGTGCGCGCCCTTGGCCTGCATGGTGCGGGTGACCTTGCGCAGCTTGTCCTCGGGGGCCACGCGGGCGAAGCGCCTCACGATGGCCGGGGGGATCGACTGCTCGCGCGCCGTCTCCGGCAGGCCCAGCACGTCCTTGGTGTGGATGTAGCCCATGAGCCGCTCGTCCGCGTCCCGCACGGGGAAGCGCGAGTAGCCCGTCTCCGCGCACAGCTCCTCGACACCCGCCACGGTGATGTCGAACGGTACGGTACGCATGCCGGTCAGGGGCAGGGCCACGTCCGCCGCCGTCTTGTTCTCGAAGTTCAGGGCGCCGGTGAGCAGCCGGATCTCGTCGTTGTCCAGCAGCCCCTCGCGCCCGGACTCCGCCACGAACCCGCGCACGTCGTCGGAGGTGAACGCGGAGGCCACCTCGTCCTTGGGCTCCACCTTGAACAGCCAGCGCACCAGGTGGTTGGCCGTCTCGTTCATGACCCAGATGGTGGGGCGGAAGACCACCACGAAGCCGTGCAGCACGGGGCCGAGCACCTGTGCCACGCGGCTGGGGACCGCGATGGCGATGTTCTTGGGCACCATCTCGCCCAGGATCATGTGCAGGAAGGTCACGATCAGCAGCGCGATGACCAGGGCGATCGGGTGCAGCAGCGCCTCGGGGACGCCCACCGCCTCCATGGGGACCTCGATCAGGTGAGCGATCGCGGGCTCGCCCACGGCGCCGATCAGCAGCGAGCACGCGGTGATGCCGAGCTGGGTGGCGGCCAGGGACGTGGAGACGTTCTCAATGCCCTTCAGGGCATACTTCGCGGAGCTGGAGCCCCGCGCAGCCAGCGGTTCCAGCTGGTCGCGGCGGGCCGAGACCACGGCGAACTCGCTCGCCACGAAGAACGCGTTCCCCGCGAGCAGCAGGATCAGGATGATGATGGCTGTGCTGGTGGTCATCGTTGCTCCTCCCCGGGATCCACGTCCGACACGTCCTCGTCACGGTGGAAGCCGGGGGCTCCCCTGTTCTCACCCTGCGAGAGGCGGAACTCCTCCGCCGTCTCGGGCTCCCGGTTGTCCCCGCCCAGCGGGTCCGGCCTGCCGGGCGGCTGCCACGCCGTCGACGTCGTGGAGCCGCCGCGCTCGTCCGGATTCCCGCCCACGCGGTGCACCAGGATGCGGTCCACGCGGTGCTGGTCCATGCGCATGACGTCCATACGTATCTCGGCCTCGGTGGGGAGGTCGTCGTCGTCGCGGTGGAAGTGGTCCACGGCCTCCACGGTGAGGGTGTCTCCCACCCGGGGCAGCCGGTCCAGCTCCTCAGCCATGAGACCGCCCAGCGTGTCCGACTCCTCGCCCTCGGGCATGTCGACGCGCAGCACGTCGCCCAGCTCGTCCGGGCGCAGAAGCCCGGAGACCACCAGGCCGCCGTCGCGCGTGCGGCGGAAGCGCTGCACGCGGGTGTCCTGCTCGTCGTCGATCTCGCCCACGATCTCCTCGATGAGGTCCTCCAGTGTGACGATCCCGGCGGTGCCGCCGTACTCGTCCACCACCACGGCCATCTGCAGGCCCTTCACGCGCAGCTGGCGCATCAGCGGGTCAAGGGTCATGGACTCGGAGACCACGTCCGCGGGGACGCACACATCCGCGACCCGCACGACCCCCCGCTCGTCGAACGGCACCGCGAGCGCGTGGGTGTAGTGCACCACGCCCACGATGTCGTCCACGGTCTCGCCCGTGACCGGGAAGCGGGAGTGCCCGGTCTCCGATGCCGTGAGCAGCATGTGCTTCACAGTGTCCTCGGCGTTCAGGAAGGTGACGCGGGGACGGGGCCGCATGACGTCCGCCGCGGTGCGCTCGCCGAACTCGATGGAGCGGGCCACGAGCTCGGCGGTGCCGGCGTCCAGGGTACCCTCGCGCCCGGAACGGCTCACCACGGAGGCAAGCTCCTCCGCCGTGCGGGCGTTGGCCACCTCCTCGGTGGGGGTGAAGCCCAGCGCCTTGAGCACCAAGTTCGCGGAGCTGTTGAGCATGGATACGAGCCAGCCGAAGACCGTCATGAAGAACTTCTGCGGGAGCACCACGGCGTGGGTCACGCGCATGGGGTCCGCGATGGCCCAGTTCTTGGGAACGAGCTCGCCGAACACCATCTGGCTGAAGGTGGCCACGATGAACGCGGCGACCGTGGCAACTCCTACCGCCACGGCGTCGGGAACGCCCGCCCAGCCGAGGCCCTCGGCGAAGAGGGTTCCCAGGCTCGGCCCGGTGATGTAACCCGACATGAGGCTCGTGACCGTGATGCCCAGCTGGGCGCCCGAGAGGTTGGTGGAGGTCTTCTTGAGGCTCTCCTCGATCACGACGGCGCGCTTGTCACCGGCCTGCTCCGCCCGCTGGACGGCTTGGCGATCCACGGTGAGGAAGGCGAACTCGACGGCCACGAAGAGGCCGTTGGCGAGGACCAGGAGGATGAAGACGAGCAGCAGGAGCCAGGCGCTCAGCACTGGCCCACCCCGCTCAGGGGCCTGCTCAGCAGGAGGGAGGACGAGGGGTCTGTGGGGAGGGGATCAGGGGAGCAGCGGCGCTGCCCGGGACTGTCCGACTCCTTGTCGTCGGCCGAGGCGAGCGCACCGAGGTACGCCGCGGGCCGGTTGTGGTGAGATGTCACGAGAACAGGATACCGAATCCAGCCCCGCCCCTCGCAGGCCGCCCCGGGTTCAACCGGTGCGGCCCAGCAGGTGCCCAGCGCAGCTGCGCAGATCCTCGTGGCGGAAGCGGTAGCCGGTTCCCAGCAGCTTGGAGACGTCCACCCGGTGGCTGGCCGCCACTAGCTCCTCGGTGGCCTGCGCCCCGAGGAGCGCCTTCGGCCCGGCCAGCGGGGTGGGGACCACGGCGGGCCGGTGCAGCACTCCCGCCACGGTCTTGGCGAAGTCCTTCTGCCGCTGCGGGTTCGGTGCGGCCACGTTGAACGGCCCCTCCGCGTCCTCGGTGAGAGCGAGGTGGGCGATGGCGCCGGCCATGTCGTCCAGCCCGATCCAGCTCTGCCACTGCCTCCCACCGCCCAGCGGTCCGGACAGGCCCGCCTCCATGAGTGGCAACTGGGCCCGGAGCAGACCGCCCGATGGCGAGAGCACCAGCCCCGTGCGCACGTTGACCACCCGCACGCCGTGGGCCGCCGCACCGTGGGCGGCACTCTCCCACTCGCGGCAGACCTCCGCGAGGAAGCCCTCGCCGGAACTCGAGTCCTCAGTGAGCACCTCGTCTCCGCGGCCCGTTCCGTAGTAACCCACGGCGGAGGAGACCACGAACGCGCGCGGCCGCTTCTCCGCGGGGAGCTGGCCCATCGCTCGCACGATCAGTGCGGTGCTGTCCACGCGCGAGTCGAGGATCTCGCGCTTCTTCTGCTCGGTGAAGCGCGAGACGATGCTCTGCCCGCCCAGGTGGATCACGACGTCGACCCCCTCCAGGTCCCGGGGGTTCAGCAAGCCCCGGGCCGGGTCCCAGCCGATCACGCCCTCACCGGTGGTGGCCCCGCGCTTCATGCGCAGCACGGTGTGCCCACCGGTCTCGAGCAGCGCACAGACCTGGGTTCCCACCAGCCCGGAGGAGCCGGCCACCGCGATCGTCAGGCGGGGGCCGTCGTGCTGGTCGTGGAACGCGAGGTCCTCGCGCAGCTGCCGGTCCCGGTACGCGAAGATCCGCTCCAGCTGCGGGGTCATGGCGCGCTCGCCGAGATCGTTGAGCTTTCCCGCCCACTGCGGCAGGGGGCGCACGGTCACCTCGTCCCGCACGACCGTGCCTCCCCGCGGCGACTCCTCGAAGACGTGCCGGTGCTCCCACTCCCCCAGTGGTCCGTTGACCATGCGGTCGGTGAAGAAGTGGGGCGGCTCCCACTCGCCGTGCTCGGCGGTCCACGGCAGGTGCACCGTGCCGAACGTCCCCGGCACGGAGACACCCAGCCTCGCCTCCGAGCCGGGCTTGATCCCGTCCGAGGGCGCCTGGCGCACCTGGTCGGGGCCTCCACCGAACGGCGGGGTAAGGCGGGTCAGCGCACCGGGGCGCTCGTGCCACGCGAAGACCTTCTCACGGGGCTGGGGAACGCGGGTTTCGTGGGTGAAGCGATGGGTCACGGTCGTACCGTCCGTTCATCGAAGGAGCCAAGGAGGAGTTGTCCGGGTGCGCGCAGCGGCGGGAGGCTCAGCCGTTCTGCGGAATCTGGTCCACGAGCTCGTCGTCCCCGGGCTCGTCCGCCGGGGAGACCCTGCGAACCTGCTCGGAGGTGACAACGCGCTCACGCCGACGTGGCTCCAGTGTGACCGGGGCGCCCGTCTCGAGGGACTTCAGGACGGCCGCGTTGACGCGCACGTCCAGCAGGCCCTCCTCGCCGTCGGCCTCTGGAGAGACGCCGCTGCGGACGCAGTCCACGAAGTACTGGGCCTGGCCACCGAACTGCTCCACGGGGTCGTGGGCGAAGGACTCGGAGGAGCCGTCCTTGGTGAGCGTGTACTGGATGCCGGTGTCCGGACCGAATCCGAAGCACGGCTGCGCGGTGATCTCGCCCTCAGTGCCCGCCACGGTGAACTGCTCCGCGGACTCGGAGGCGTAGGAGATGGTGAACTGCGCGAGCCGGTCGCCCGGGAAGGTGAGGGTCACGGCCACGGTGTCGTCAAAGTTGAACTCACGACCCGGGGTGCGTACGCCCTTGGCGTAGACCTCCACGGGCTCGTCGTGGAACAGGTTGCGGACCATGTTCTGCGGGTAGGTGCCCATGTCCGGGATGGGCCCGCCCCAGAAGCCGGAGTGCCCTCGGTGGTTCTCCACGGTGATGTCCTGCGAGAACACGGAGGAGAAGTAGCGGGGATCACCGATGACCTTCTGGTCCCGGACCTTCTCGATCATCTCCACGGTCCCGGGCTCCTGGTGCAGGCGGTAGGCCACCATGAAGGTCGCCCCGCTCTCCTGCGCGGCGTCGATCATTGCCTGGCAGTCCTCCTCGGAGGTCTCAAGGGGCTTCTCGACGAGTGCGTGAATTCCCTTGCGCAACGCCGGTTCCGCGAACTCGCGGTGCCGGAAGACGGGGGTGGACACGTAGACGGCATCGATGTCGCCGGAATCCAGCAGCGCCGGGTAGTCGTCGTAGGAGTAGGCGGCCACGCCGTACTCCTTTCCCAGTTCCTCGGCCTTCTCGGCGCTCGAGGTCACGAGAGCGGCCAGCTCGGCGTCGTCAATCCGGGACAGGCCCGGGATGAACGCCTGCTGGGAGATCTGTCCCACGCCCACGACGGCGAAACGGACGGGACGGTCGTTCGGGACGGTGGCAACCATGGTTATGACCTCCGAGGGCTTCTGACGTGTTCGTCTTTCACTCTAGGACCGGCTCCCGGGGCTTGTCAGGGCGCGTTCACCCACCGCGCAGAGGCCAGCGACCGCCAGGAGAACCACGATCACGACGGCTGATGCCGCCCGCACGAGAATCGACACTGCAGTCGCTGTCCGCACACCCCGTTCGTCGACGGCCGGCACCGGCCACCACATCGACCCGCCGACCGCCCGTGCGCCCACCTGGCCCGTGCCGAGTTGACTGATCTTAGGCACGCATGGGGTGGTGTGCCTGCAGCTGGGCTGCCGGCACTGGAGCGAGGATCCTGCTCCTCACAGCTCCTGCGCGTTCTTCAGCACCGGGATGGACTTGCGGGTGCGCTCCACGAGGTCCAGGTCCAGGTCCACCACCGTGTAGTCCGGTGCCTCCCCGAGGGACGCCACCACGGTGCCGTCAGGGGCCGCCACCAGGCTGTGCCCAACGCCGCGCGGCGCGTTCTCGGGGTTCTCTTCCCCCACTGCGAGCGGGTTCGCCTGGCCCACGGCCACCACGTACGACGTCGTGTCGAGGGCTCGGGCGCGCGCCAGCAGCTCCCACTGCTCGGCCTTGCCCGGGCCGTCGCCCCAGGACGCGCCGACCACGGTGACCAGGGCGCCGTCGTGCGCCAGACGGGTGAAGAGGCGCGGGAAGCGGATGTCGTAGCAGGTGGCCACGCCCACGGTGGTTCCGTCCACGGTGAAGGTGACCGGGTCCTCGCCGGGCTCCACGGTGTCCGACTCGAGGAAGCCGAACGCGTCGAAGAGGTGGATCTTGGAGTAGCTGCGCACCGCGCCGTCCGGGAGGGCGATCACGGTGGTGTTGCGGACGCGGCCGTCACCGCCGTCGCCGTCGTCACCCGGGGTGAACATGCCCGCGACGATCGCCACGCCGTGCTCGCGCGCGAGGTCCGCCACGGCGGTGCCCCAGGGGCCGTCGAGGGGTTCGGCCACGTCCTTGAGACTGCGACCGAACGCGAACATCGTGGCCTCGGGCAGCACCAGCAGGTCCGCGCCGTCCTCCCCCGCGCGCCGGGCGAGGTCCGCGACGCGTTCCAGGTTCTGCTGCGGGTCGTACGTGCTGAGGAGCTGTCCGAGAGCGATGCGCATGGTTGTCACCCTAGTTGCACGAGGCTTGCCCCTCGATGGTGGACGTCAGTTGAACAACCCGCCGAGGCCGCCCTGCGCGTTGGACGACGGCATGAGCTTTGCCGCCCAGTCGGCGAAGGACTGCGGGTTGCGCGACTGGAGGTACACCCGGCCGGGTCCGGTGAACTCGAACACGAGGCCCTCACCCGACTTCATCGACTGGAACGAGCGACCCGACACAGCACGGCGCGTGGTGAACTGCATCGCGAGGTCGTAGGCCACCACGTGGCCGGTGTCGATGACGACGCGCTCTCCGGGCTGCAGGTCAATGGTGTCGATGGCTCCGTAGACGCTGAGCACCACGAGACCCTGTCCGCTGGCCTGGAGACCGAAGCCGCCTTCGCCGCCAAAGAGGTTTTTCATGCCGCCGAACTTGGAGGTGACCTCCGTGCCCTCGGAGTTTGCCATCCAGTTGCCGCGGGCCACGAAGTACGGGCGCTCGGGCTCAATTTCTATCGCGGTCATGTCACCGGGCAGCACGCCGGCGATGTCGACCCATCCCCCGCCGGCCGGAGCGGTGAACGTGGTCGAGAAGAACGACTCGCCCGACAGGACGGAGCGCTTGAGACCCTTCATGATGCCGCCACCAGCAGCCTTGCTGGAGATCTGAATGCCGTCCGAGTGCGCCATCATGGCGCCATTTTCGACCTGGACGGTCTCTTCCGGTGCGAGGACCAGACGGGAGACGGTGAATGACGGGGCATGGCGGCGTTCGATCTGCATGCCCCGCATTATGCCTTCTCTTCCGGAGGGGAGACGGCGCCGTTCGCACACCACCGGCAGCTACCATCGGCCCCACGTGTCGGGCACCCGGCGCCGTCGTCACCGGAACGAGGACCGCATGACCAACAACAGGACCGCGCTCTACGCCGTCTCGGCATCGTGGCTCGCAGTGCTGCTCGTGGTGGTGCTCAGCCTCGTGCTGGGTGAGGTCCAGGTGCCCCTGGCCGTGTTCGTGGGGATCGTCGCCCTGAGCGTGACCTGCTTCTGGGCGGTCCGCGCGAACCGATCTCGCAGGTAGGCCCAGGCGCCGCGTCTCAGGCGTTGCGGGCGATCTTCACCGCGCTGACGATCATGGGGATCTGCAGCGGCAGCCGCCCCAGCGAGATCGCCTGCTTGGAGGCGGGTTCGTGGCGCCAGTCCCACGCCATCTTGATGTTGCCGGGCCACACGCCCACGAACAGGGCCGCGGCCGCCGCGCCACCGATCCGCCGCGTGGCGGGGATAAGCAGCAGCGCACCGGTGGCGAGCTCCGCGCAGCCCGACCCGAGGGTCCACTGCCGCGGGGTGCCGGGCAGCTGCTCCGGGATCAACGCGTCGAAGCCCTCGGGCCGGACGAAGTGCAGCACGCCCATCCCGGTGAGGGCCAGGCCGGAGAACACGGCGGAGCGGTGGGCCTTGCGGCGGGCGGTCATCAGTTTCTTTCCCATGCCCTCACCGTACCCACCGCCCCGGACGCCGCCCTACGCTGGGAGGTGAGGAACGACGTCGTCGAACGAGGAGACGCTCATGGACCCCTTTGTCACCCCCGAGTGGCTGGCCGAGCACCGTGACGAGGTGGTGCTCGCGGACGCGCGCATGTACCTGGACGGGCGCAGCGCGGAGGCCGAGTACCTGCAGTGGCACCTGCCGGGCGCGGTGTTCGTGGACGTGGGCGCGGACCTCGCCGCGCCGGCCTCGCCGGAGGGCGGGCGGCACCCGCTGCCCTCGCCGGAGGACTTCGCGGCGGCCATGTCCCGCGCGGGCATCGGGGACGACGCCGTGGTAGTGGCGTACGACGACGCCGGCGGCGTGATGGCCGCGCGTCTCGTGTGGCTGCTGCGCACCACCGGTCACCGCGCCGCGCTGCTGGACGGCGGCCTGGACGCCGCCGTCGAGCTCGAGAAGCAGCGGACCGTGCTGCCCGCCGCGGACTTCACCCCGGTGCCGTGGCCGCCCGAGGCGCTGGCGAGCATCGACGAGGCCGCCCACGGCACCGCTGTGGTGGACGCCCGGGACGCCACCCGGTACGCGGGCAACGCGCCGGACCCCGTGGACCCCCGCTCGGGTCACACCCCGGGTGCGGTCAACGTCCCGTGCCGCAGCCACCTGAGCGAGGACAGGACGCTGCGCCCCACCGCCGAGCTGCGCGAGGCCTTCGAGCGGGCGGGCGTGACGGACGCGGACCAGATGATCTCCTACTGCGGCTCCGGCGTGACGGCGTGCCACAACCTGCTGGTCGCCGAGCACGCAGGCCTCGGGGTGGGCCGGCTCTTCCCCGGCAGCTGGTCCCAGTACTCGCACACGGACCGCCCGGTGGAGACCTCCCCGGAGCCCGACCCGACGGCCTGACACCCCCGGACGGGTACTTACGGTTTCCCGTGCGCAGTGCCAAGATGAAACTCCGACAGCCACGATGCAGACGCAGGAGGCACGATCATGACCCAGCAGCCCGAGACCCCGGACCCCATCCAGTCCGCCGGCCAGATCGACGACCCGGACCAGCCCACCACGGTGGCCGGCCAGGACGACTCCCGTGCCGGGCGGGACACCCAGCCTGACGACGCGGCGGACGGGGACCCCGAACAACCCCGCTCCACCCCGGCGCGCGGAGACACGGCCGCCCGTGACCCACGCCCCGCGGGCCGCACGCACTCCGCCTCGGCAGCGGGCGACGCCGACGGCGCCACCGCCGCCTCAGCGACGACCGGCACCGGGCGCTCCACTGACACCACCCGCGAGGACCGCACGACCGACGGCAAGCCGCCCAAGGCCGTGCAGGAGACGGGCGTCCCCGTGGTGCCCGAGGGAGCCGTGGACGCCCAGGGCGCCCGCGAGGTCGATTCCGAGGCGCTCGCGGAGACCCGCAAGTTCCAGCCGCCAGCAGGCGCGGACAACCCCAACGTGTCGGCCAACCCGGCGGACCGCGAGGACTTCAGCCCGGCCGCCACGAAGGACGATGCCGCGGGCTACGAGCGCGCCGAGGACATGCCCGAGGTGGAGCCCGTGCGCCACTCTGTCCCGGTCGAGGAGCGCGTGGAGGAGCAGGAGCGCGACTACGACCTGCACACCACCGAGGACGGCGAGCGCTACCTGACGCCCACGGACGAGAACCCCGCCGGCTGAACGCCCGCGTGGTCTCTGACGCCCGGTCCGGCACCCGCCGGACCGGGCGTTTCCACACCCCGGGGCGTTCCCGTGCGGCCCGGGAGCACCCCACCTCGACCGGGCGTGCGCGGCGGGGTGGGGCGGAGGGTCCGGTGCGTAACAATCGCTCCACAACCCCCGTTTGTGGACCGTTCGGAGCCTCCTGTCCCCAGAAGAGGCAAAACCGTCCCGCGCGAACGTTTCCGCACGTCACCACGGTTTTGACCTGCGTCGAGACCGGGCTGCATGCAGACGCAAAATCACGAGACGGTTACATCGCCGTTTGTGCGTTGCCTCGCCCGGGTCTTCTTGTCACCCTGTTTGCTATGGCGAACAGGACTTCAGTGAAGACGTGGGTGGCCGGGTGTGCCCTGATCGGGGCCTTCGCGGTGACCGGCTGCGGTGGTGCAGCACCCTCGGCCGGGGACCCCCCCAGTGTCTCCGGGGACGCGCAGGGAGCAAGCCCGAGCGGCTCCGGCGGGGACGCCGCGGCGTCGTCGAACCCGTCCGGCGCGGCCTCGTCCGAGGCGACCTCGACCGAAGCAGCCCAGCCCGGGGCGACGCGGACGGGCACCACCGCGAGCCCGGACAGCAGTGAAGCCACCTACGAGCTCACCAAGACCTACACGGACCCGGACGGCCTGTTCACGGTCAAGTACCCCGAGAGCTGGAAGGCTCAGGAGAACCGCGGCTATCTGGAGCTGAGCAACCCAGACGGCAGGGTCAAGGGCAACGTGGCCTCCACCGCCACGCGCGCGCCGCGCGGCGAGTGGTTCACCAGGCCCATCCATCCCTTGATCGGTGACGAGACGGAGCTGTCCAAGCAGCTGCGCGAGAAGGTGTCCACGTACTCCACCTACGTGCCCGCACCGCCGCGCAGCGACAAGGCCGACTCCGTGCTGTGGGGCCTCACGGAGGGGGACAAACGGGGCATCGTCTCGATCCCCGGGGGCGGCAAGCGCAACGAGCTGTGGGCGGAGTTCTACTACTCCCCCGTGAACGAGGGCCACAGGCCCCTGCCCCAGCGTGAAGGGGTGGAGCTGGTCAACCAGATCAACCAGACGGAGGACGCGGGCACCGTGGACGCCATCCTCAAGTCCATCCGGGTGGGCGGCTGACGCCCCCACCACGGCTGCAGACGGGGCTGCACACGCGGGGAGAGGGAGCCGGCGCGGTCATCCTGGCAGGACACCCATGACGAGGTTCACGGTGGCCGCCAGGATGACCGTGCTGAAGATGTAGGACAGCAGGCAGTGGCGCAGGATGATGGCGCGCAGACCCGTGGTCACCACGTTGTTGTCCGAGACCTGGAACGTCATGCCCAGGTTGAAGGAGAAGTACAGGAAGTCCACGTAACGCGGCGCGTCCTGGGTGTTGAAGTCGATTCCCCCGGCCGGGTCCTTGTAGTACTCGTGGGCGTAGCGGGCGCCGTACATCAGGTGCAGCACTGCCCACGTGAGGAAGATGGTCACGAGTCCCAGTGCCGCGGCCAGGGTGCGGGGCTGGTGGGAGCCCCCCACCAGCGCGCTGATGACGGTCACCAGGCTCACCACCGCGAGGGTCACCCCGATCAGCTCCTGGATCAACGGGTGGAAGTCCTCCCGGCCGGCGTTGTACCGGGTGCGGTCGGGGTCCATGGACCAGAGCACTCCCGCGGAGACCCCCACGTACAGCAGGGAGATGGTGCACATCCCCACGAGGAGGGAGAGGGACGTGCCCAGGAAGTTCACCGCCACCAGGAACGCGGCGGCTCCCGTGACGATGGAGCTCACCAGTCGGAACGAGGCCGAGGTCATCAGGTTGCGTCTGCTCAGTGGTGTGCTCATGACGTGCGCGTCCTTCCGGGAGGTGTCGGGCGGACGGACACTCCCTCGTGTGCGTGGGCGGAAGCCCGGAGGCGACGATGCCGCGGCGCTCCGATGCGGGACGTGCTGCGGTGACGGCGGGGACTCCATGCGCTTGGCCCTGTTCGTCTCGCGGGACACACTACGTGGCTCGTCACGCCGCCACGATTCTGGGACGCGGGCCCGGACCGCCGCTCAGCGCAGTTCCGCGGGAAGGCTCTCGAGCAGGCGGAGCCAGATCTCGGAGGCCGTGGGGTAGCTCGGGACCGCGTGGCGCAGCATGCTCACCGGCACCCGGCCCACGACCGCGATCGTGGCCCCGTGGACGAGCTCCGCGGCGTCGGGCCCCACGAACGTGGCGCCGAGCAGGTGCCCGGTACCCGCCTCGACCACGAGTTTCGCCCGTCCCGCGACGTCGTCACGCAGCAGCGCGGCGCCCGCTGCGCCGGTCATCGGGGACTCCGCCACGACGACGTCGTGGCCCGCTTCCCGCGCCGCCCGCTCGGTCATGCCCACCGAGCCGACCTCCGGGTCCGTGAACACGGCCTGCGGGACGGGGACGACGGTGGGTGCTGCGCTCTCCCTCGCGCCGGCCAGTCGGGAGCCGAGCACGCGGGCCTCGTACTTGCCCATGTGGGTCAGCAGGGCATCCCCCTTGGCGTCACCGATCACGTGGAGCCAGTCCGGCAGCGAGCCGGCGCGGACGTCCTGCGGGCTCACACCCACGGCGTCGAGGCCCACATCCGCGAGGCGCGGGGTGCGGCCGGTGGCGGCAAGCACCTCGTCCACCTGGAGCTCGCCCCCGGTGGCGCTCAGGTGCACAGGGCCGCCGTGGACACGGCCCAGGCCGGTTGCGCGGGCGTTGTCGCGGGACGCGGACTCCACGGACGTGCCGAAGCGGACCGCCACGCCCAGTTCTTCCAGGGCGCTCCTCACGAGGTCGCCCACGAAAGGCTCCTGCCCGCCCAGCAGCGAGTCTCCGCGGACCAGCAGGGTGACCTCTGAGCCGAGGGCGGCCATCCAGGTGGCGGCCTCCACCGCCACCACGCCGCCCCCCACGATCGCGAGACGCTCAGGGACCTCCACCACGCCGGTGGCGTCCCGCGAGCTCCAGGCGTGGATGCCCTGCAGCGCGGGCGGCACCACGGGGCTCGAACCCCGTGGCCACGACCACCGCGAGGCGGGCGGTCAGCGTGCGGGAACGACCGTTCTCGCCCACGAGCACCTCGCGGGGGCCGGTGATCTCGGCGTGGCCGTGGACCACGCGCAGACCGGCCTTCTCCGCCCAGCGCACCTGCCCGGCGTCGTCGTAGTGGGAGACCCAGGCATCACGGCGCGCGAGCAGACCGGCGCGGTCGACCTCCGGGGAGGTCACGCCGTGCAGGTGCTTCGCGGTGGCCGCCACCTCGAGCGGGCGCAGCAGGGCCTTGCTGGGCATGCAGGCGTAGTACGAGCAGTCCCCGCCCAGCAGCGATTCCTCCACGATCACGGCGGACAGCCCGCCCTCGTGGGCGTACTGCGCCACGTTCTCCCCAGCGGGCCCGCCGCCGATCACGACGACGTCCGCGACGTCCTCCGCGCTCGTGCCGGTTTCCGGGGTGCTCTGGTTCGCGGTGGTCATGAGGGCTCCGTTCGTCGTGGGTGTGGGGCGAGTCTAGATGGATGGTGCGCACCGCTGTTCCCGGTGCGGCCCCGGCGCTGGTTGCCCAGCCGCGTCCATGCGCGGGCGTGTGCGATGCTGACGAGATGACTCAGCTGACCCGCCAGGAAAATGTCTTCGTCCTCGACATCAGTGACTCGCCCGAGGGCGACCACCGCTTCACGTACGAGCGGATGCAGGCCATCGACGCCGCCCTCACGCAGGTGGAGTCCACGCCCGGGGACCTCGCGCTGGTGATCACGGCGCAGGGCAAGTTCTTCTCGAGCGGTCTCGTGCCGGATCTGTTCGTCGAGCCCGGATACGGCAAGGCGTTCCAGGGACTCCTCGCCCGTCTCCTGGTCCTGGAGGTCCCCACCGTCTGCGCGGCCAACGGCCACTGCTACGGCGGTGGGCTGCTGCTGGCCCTGGCGTGCGACGAGCGCTGCGCCCGGTCGGAGCGCGGGTTCCTGTGCCTCCCGGAGACCTCCATCGGGGTCCCGTTCACCTCCGGGCTAACCGCCCTGGTCTCCGCACGCCTCGCGCCGCGCGAGGTCCACCGTGCGATGATCCTGTCCCAGCGCTACGACGCCCCCGCGGCCGCCGCGGCAGGAATTGTCGACGACGCCGTTCCCGGCGCGGATCTGCTGGCCCACGCCGTGCGCCGGGCCGGTGAGCTGAGCCCGCTCCGCGGCTCCGTCCTGGCCACGAACAAGCGGCGGCGGTACGCGGACGTGGTGGACGCGCTGCACCGCCCAGAGCAGCTCACCGTGAAAACGGACGCCTGAGCCAACCTCTTGATGCTGTGCGTACGCGGCGCACCACCCGAGTCACACCGTCTTCGCGCCAGCATGTCGCGGGACGGGTGGGACTGGCGCGGTGGGCTCACGCCCGCCCGTGTTCCACGGCCGGTGACAACTGAAAGAAGCCGCAGCACCCAACGAACGCAAGAAGTCAGTGCGCGATAGGGACAGTGGCGTCCCACGACCACGCGTCTAACCGAGGGCATTCGCCCAGGGGTGCTCGACCGCAGCTGTAGAGAAGCACGGCAGTGGGATCACCGGTGGGTGAGTTGGGGAAGAGCCGATCCAGTAGTGGCGTGCACAAGGTCGCGGGTGGCTTCCATTCCAGACGCAGGCCACAGGCCATGTCATAGGTGTGGACAAGGACCTCGACGGCACCCATTGCAGCGAACCCGGAGCCGTCCGACACTCCATAGGGGTGCCAGCCCGTGGCCTCGGGCTGGGCGTTCTCGACGGCCAGCTCAAGCATTCGGCCGCACATAGCGATTGCGTCAAGAATCTGGCGGTTAGTTGCGTTCGGATCGATCACGGCGTCAATGGGCAGATAGTTGTCCTGGGGTTCGGCGATCATCTGGGACGCGTAGGAGAACAGATCGTCTGCCACGTGCGCCGCCGTGTCACGGCAGGACCACTCCACGTCGCCGGCGGGCACTACCCACGAGGTGTCCACGACTGCACTCAACAACGACCGCATCTGCATGACCGAATTGCCGAGCACTTTCGTCATCAAATCCATGCTTAGAGACTAGTGCCGCGGCTCCCCGCAGCACCCCGAGGTTTCTTTGCGTAGTTGGGTGTGAGGGGACGGAGACGCGCCGCCGCCCCCAGGGAGGTCGGGCTGGGGTCACCGTGATCAGCCGGTTGTCATATGGCGCGGGCTGATCTTCTCCCCGAGGTGCACCGTGGTCAAGGCCGAGGAGTCATGGCTGTCCTCCGGGACCAACCGCATCTCAAAGATGGGCCTGTCCGCTTCCGCAGGCCATTGCGAGACGAGGCGCCGCGAACCGGGCCCTCTCCTCGGAGAGTTCGGCAGCAAGTTGCGGGCCGAGGGCCTCATCCGGAAGAGGGTGAAACCCCAGCTTCCGGTAGTAGGGGGCATTCCACGGGACGTCGGCGAAGGTGGTCAGCGTCAGCCGTTCATCGCCGCGGTCGCGCACCCACGAGGCAACGGCATCGACCAGGTCTGCTCCGATGCGCTGCCCGGCATGATCTGGGTGGACGCTGACCTGCTCGAGGTGAGCGCTCCCGTCGCGCTCGACGGCTAGGGCGTAGGCCACGACCTGGTCGTCGACCGTGGCAACCCACAGCCGGCCGTCCGATGCATGCCCCGAGAGTTGCTGAACATTGGGCAAGGGGTCGTCGGCAATCTCCGGCATCCCAATCGAGCGGAAAGCCTCCCCCGCGGCGGCTTCAATGGTCGGCAGGCTGAGCACGTCTGCAGGGAATGCTAGACGAATCACGGGCATCTACTCAGAGACCTTGGGTGCTAAGACGGCAACGGGTGACGCCGTAGCGGATGAATAAGGACACAGCCGAGGCACGGGGAAAGCAGTCACTCGCGGTGGAATGCCTGCGCACGCTCTATAGCGTGGGCGATCTGCCGGGCTTGCGCGACCGAGTCCACAACAACCGCGTATCGATTTCCCGCACGGGTTGCGATGTCGACTCGGCCCTTCCCACCCGCGCTGAGTCGGACGCCACGGGGGGACTTTGCTCGACCTGTCACAACCCAATTCACAAAGCCGTGATTGAGACCGTCGTCCTCGTGAGTACAGACAGAGGCGATGTCGGGCAGCAGCAGGGAGCGGCGATAGAGGGGTGCCAGGAGTGTCACTGTCCCGGCTTCCGGATCAACCGACACACCCACTGACAGCCCTGCCGATGCCAGCCAATTACCGCGGGACGTGAAGTGCATGCGACCTGTGTCGCTCAAGCTTCACCACCCCGATCCTGTCTAGCGCATGTTTAATCTTCGCTCGGCGCACATACTAGTGACATCCACTACTGTCTGATACCTGGGGACTCGGACGAGATCACGATCATCCAGTCGTCCGCCCGCAACGGCTTACGCACGTCCTGAGCGGCATCCCCTGGCCGGTCCATCCGGATGAGCATATGGCAGGGTGTCGAAAGTGCGGTCGCTGAATCGTCTCTAGTGCAGGAGGGCGAACGGCGCTCTCCCTGAGTAGTCCAAGGAGAACTCCAACATGCGATACATACTTGCTTTCCATGCTGAGGAACCAGGCATCAGCACCGAGGAGCAGCCGTCGGCAGAGGAGATGGCCGAGATGCAGCAGCTGATGACCGACTTCGCCGACTCGCTCGAGGCTGCCGGGGTCATGGTGGCCGCCGAGATGCTCACCCCATCGCCGACTGCCTCGACGGTGACGCGACGCAATGGCAAGACGGTCATCGAGGATGGTCCCTTCGCGGCGACGAAAGAAGCACTGGCCGGTGTGTTCGTGATCGATGTTCCCGACCGCGAGGCGGCACTGGCGTGGGCAGAGCGGTTCCCGGGCGCGAGTTATGGAACAGTCGAGGTGCGTGCAGCGGGGGTTTCCTACGTCGATGGCAGTTGGCGCCAGTAGCCGCAGCAATGACGTCTCCTGAGGTGGAGCAGGCGGTGGTTCTGACCCACGATGACTGGGGCAGGATCATCGCCTTGCTTTCTGTACGAGACGGCGATATCGCCGGTGCAGAGGATGCAGTAGCCGGTGCGGTTGAGCGCGCCCTTCATACCTGGCCCAGCAAGGGCATCCCGCAGAATCCCTCCGGGTGGATCTACCGCACTGCGCTGAACCTTCGACGCGATGTCTGGAAGTCCGCCGCGCACCGAACCAGCGTCGAGCTGAACTCGGAAGTACACGAAGCGCTACAACCCAGCATCAACGCAGGGCTCGATGAGCTCCCCGACAGCCGCCTCCAACTTCTCGCAGCCTGCGCACACCCCGACATCGATCCCGCCACTCGCCCACTGCTCATGCTGTCTGCAGTCCTCGGGCTCCCTACCCGACGTATCGCGGAAGGAATGATCCTGCCCGCCGCGACAGTGGCAGCGCGGCTGACCCGAGCGAAGAAGAAGATCGCCACGAATGGCCTTCAGATGCACGTGCCCGACCGATCCGAACTGCATGCGTGCCTCTCGTCCATCCACGAAGCCATCTACGGGGTGTTCACCATCGAGTGGGCCAATGCGGCAACGGATCTGCGCGAAGACCTCGCTGGAGAAGCGGTCTACCTCTCTGAACTAGTTTCCGCCCTCTGCCCCGATGATGGAGAGTCTCACGGACTTGCCGCTCTCATCCACCTGTCAGTGGCACGGTTCAACGCACGACGGAGCCCCAGCGGCGCGCTGGTGCCTCTCGACGATCAAGACCCAACCATGTGGAACGCAAGCCATCTGGCGAAGGGTGAATGGCATCTTCGTGAAGTCCACCGATGCGGAGAAATCGGCCGCTACGCCATCGAAGCGAGCATCCAAGCCCTCCACATGCAAGGTGTGCGCACTGGAAAACCAAACTGGCATGCCCTATTACGGCAACACGACCACCTTCTACGGATCGCCCCCTCGTTAGGAGCACGAGTTTCCAGAGCCGCAACTCTTCAGCATGCGGAAGGAGGAGCCGCGGCCCTGGCCGCCCTCAGCAGCCTCCCAAAAGCAGCGGAGAGCTACCAACCCGCATGGGTCTTGCGAAGCCATCTCTACCGCGCCATGGGGAGAAACCAAGACGCCATCTCGACACTAGAGCGGGCCATGACTCTGACCACAATCACCAGTGAACACGAGCACTTAGCGAAACTACTCACTCGATGGAAACAACGCGCGTAGTGCGCAGCGTGCCGCACACAGCGTCTTGGCGTGCCTGTCATCTCACGACTCTCGTCGCCAGATAGAAAGCACACCCCTACGGGCAAGCCAGATCAGATGTCACCTATCCGTGCAGCAGTCCCGACGGATCGCAAGCGACACAGCGTGACTGACCAGTGATCCGGCGGCATCAGACCTGAACGGATCAAGGTCGGCAAATGACCCGATGGGGCGACGTACGTGCCGGTTCCACCCCACCCGCTCCAGCATTCGGGCCAGCGAACGCGGCCTGGCCCAGCGAATCATCGAGGACCGCAGAGCTGTTCGTCGCCACTGGGGGGCGAGTAACCGCTGGGTGGGATGCCCGTAGAACAGGCCCGCTCCAAAGGTCCCAGCCGTCACCAGCCCCACATACCCGCCGGGGGATCGCGGCACGACGACAACGAAGCCGCACGCCAGGACAAGTACGGTCACCAACGCGGCAAAAACACTGGAAATTGTCATCCCCAGCAATCCATTTGGCAATCTACGGTCTTCTCAGCGCAGGTCTCGATGCCTGCGCCCCGTGGACAATGCTCATCACCAGCCGCCGGTTGATTCGCCCGGAAACACGGCCATCCAATAGTCCGGAAGCACCTCACGCAATGCCTTCCACACCACCTGCGCAGGGTCCTCCGGCGCCGCGACACCCACCAGCACGTCTGGGCCGTACACCGCCAGCCGCTCCCGGCACACTCCGCACGGGCTGAGCACCAGAAATCGCCCGTGGTCATCACGGTGCAGGCACGCCGACGCGACGACGGCCTGGTTCAGACGGAACGCCCCCGCGTAGGGCTCGATCTCGTGGCAGACCTCCACCGCTGGATTCACGGCATCAGGTGCGGTTCCAGTGAGAATGGTCCCGTCTGCCAGCAGCATCGCGGCGGCACCGCGCTCCTCACAGTCCGGAAAACGGGTTTTGATCAGGTTCAGACACGCACTGACGGTCTCGTCCAGCTGGTCACCAGTCATGCCCGAATTCTAGGTCTGCCCCCGAGGCGTCCCCATGCCAGCGCCTTTCTGGACACCCCGGAAAACACGCGCGTATCGTGGCTGTTACGACGAACCGGTCACCGGGGCGTTGTCTGCCGGAGGTCCCCTGGGGACCTCCGCGCTCATTTGAGGCGCCCATTTGCGTGCTGAACCCAGCGGCCCAAGTCCTCGTATGTTCGTTCACCCTGCACGCTGCGCCCGCTCGAAAGTCGGTTTTCTCGACGCCACAGATCGTGCAGTTCACACGGCTGCTCTGGGCCAGGTGATGTCGGCCGCTCGCAGGCTTGCCCGCGGTCCGCGCCGAGCCTCCTTGGACGCTCGGCCTATGGCTGTCATGGTCACAACATCCCAGTGAAGCGGCACCTGAAGTAGATTGCACACGGCATCTTTGTCGAAGGCCCGGAACTGTCGGCAGGCGAGACCCATGGAGTGCGCTTGGATCGTCATGTGTGCGACCGCCTGGCCAAGGTCATAGATGGAGAACTCGCTGTACTCCCAGTCGGTGTCCTCGACATGAACATGGCTGAGGTTCACCACGAGAGCGCTGGCCTGCGAAGCCCACGCATTTGAACTGCCGGCGAGATGCTGCACCAACGAGCGCCACGCCTCAGTGTCCCGGAGCGTGACGTGAAACGCCCAGGGTTGGGAGTTGCCAGCCGAGGGCGCCCAGCGGGCAGCCTCCAGAAGAACGTCTACATCCTCACCACCGAGGGAGTGCACTGGGTCGAAAGCACGAGGGCTCCATCGTTCACGGCGAAAAGGGAGCAGTTCGGGAGCCATCTCTTCATACAACTACTCAGCGCAAGAATCTGTCATGAGCAGAAGACACTGCGGCCGAAGCCGGGCACGACGTACAGGTGTCTGACCACCGCGGTCAAGGACAGCCGGGGCGAGGGGCCTGACAGAAATCAGGGCCGTCCCCGTTCAGCCCCGCCTCTACCCCCGGAACGCGCCCGCAAGGTTCCGCGCCCCGGAAGCCAGCAGGGCGACGTCGGCACCCACGTTCACGAAATCCGCTCCCGCAGCAAGGTAGTCCCGCGCCTGGTCCTGCGCGAACGCGTTGACGCCCACGAACTTCCCGGCGGCCTGCACCGCGGTGATCACGTGCTTCACGGCTGCGACGACGTCCGGGTGGGTCTGCTCCCCCAGCAGCCCCATGGAGGCGGCGAGGTCCGAGGGCCCGATGAACACGCCGTCGACCCCGTCCACCGCCGCGATCTGCTCAACGTTCCCCACGGCGGCGGCAGACTCCGCCTGCACCACCAGCGTGATGGTCTCCCGGGCCCGCGGCAGGTAGCCGGGGATCCCGCCCCAGCGCCCGGAACGGGCCAGCGCGGAACCCACGCCCCTCAGGCCCACCGAGGGGTAGGCCACGGAGCGCGCCGCAGCCTCGGCCTCCGCCACCGAGTCCACCATGGGCACGATCACCGACTGCGCACCGAGGTCCAGGTACTGCTTGATCACGACCTCGTCGTTGGCCGGCACCCGCACCACGGACAGCGTGGGGTACCCGGCGATCGCGCGCAGCTGCGCCTGGATGGACTCCAGGGACAGCGGCGAGTGCTCGCCGTCCACCAGGAGGTAGTCGAAGCCCGCACTCGCGCAGATCTCCGCGGCCGTGGGATCCCCCGAGGACAGGAAGATGCCCGTGACCGGGTCCTGCGGCGTGCGCGGCAGGGCGAAGAGATCCCTGAGGCTCGGCAGCACGCCGGGCAGGTTGGCGGCGTCCGGTGCGCGGAAGGTCTGGATCAGATCGTTCACTCGAAGCGACACGTGATGGCTCCCAGCTGTCCGTAGTCGGCGTGGACGGTGTCCCCGGGGTGCACCCACATGGGCTTGGTGAAGGACCCGGCGAGCACGATGCTCCCGGCCTCCAGCGCGTCCCCGTGCGCCGAGAGCTTGTTGGCCAGCCACACCACGCCGTTCGCCGGGTGGTTCAGCACCGCGGCGGCCACGCCGGTGTCCTCCAGCGTCTCGTTGCGGTACAGCAGCGCGGAGATCCAGCGCAGGTCCACGCTGTCCGGTGCCACCGGGTTGCCGCCGTAGACCATCCCGCCCAGCGCGGCGTTGTCCGAGATGGTGTCCACGATGGTGCGACCCTCCATCTGGATCCGTGAGCTGAGGATCTCCAGCGCCGGCACCACGTACTCGGTGGCCCGCAGCACGTCGAAGATGCTCACGTTGGGCCCGCGCAGCTCGTCCTTGAGCACGAACGCGAGCTCCACCTCGATCCGCACGTTCGAGTACTGCCCGTGCTCGATCACCGAACCGTTCTCGTGCACCTGGTCCGCGAAGATCGCCCCGTAGTCCGGCTCGGTGATCCCCGTGGCCTCCTGCATGACCTTGGACGTCAGCCCGATCTTGCGGCCCACCAGCCGCCGGCCGTTCTCCTGGGCCCGCCGGCGCCACTCGTTCTGCACCGCGTAGGAGTCCTCCACGGTCATCTCCGGGTGGCGCAGCGTGAGCCGCTCGATCATCGTGCGGTTCGCCTCCGCGGCGGCCAGTTCGTCCGCGATGGCCACCACGCGTTCCTGGTCAAGCATGTCCTTGCCTTTCGGTTGGTCCGTGCGCCGTGCCCGCAGGGGACGACGACGCCGCTGCGCCGGCGTCCCGACGCTCCGTCACCCGGGTGCCCCACAGGGCCGGGTGCCGCTCCCCGGAAAGGGTGCGAGCGGCGTCGTCGTCCGCTCGGCGTGAGCCGCACCCGCAGCCGCCGGGGCGTGCGGGCGCGGCTCACGCGCGGGAGGAGCGGGTCAGAGCTGGTGACCCATCTTGTACTCGCCCTTCTTCCAGTCCGGCATGGACTCCTCGCCCTCGGAGGGGCGGGTGTAGGAGAAGCCGTCCGCGCCGATGGTCACGGCGAGCTCGGAGTCGTCCGTGCGGGAGACGACCTCCTGCGGGTTGCCGTCCAGGTCCAGCACCAGGGACGCCTCCGTGTACCAGGAGGGGACCACGGGGGTGCCCCACCAGTCGCGGCGCTGGTTGTCGTGGACGTCCCACGTGACCACGGGGTTGTCCGGGTCACCGGTGTAGTAGTCCTGCGTGTAGATCTCCACGCGGTGCCCGTCCGGGTCCCGCAGGTACAGGTAGAACGCGTTGGACACGCCGTGGCGGCCGGGGCCGCGCTCGATCCGGTCCGACTGGCGCAGCGCACCGAGCTTGTCGCAGATGGCCAGGATGTTGTGCTTCTCGTGGGTCGCGAAGGCCACGTGGTGCATGCGGGGCCCGTCGCCGCCGGTCATGGCGGTGTCGTGCACGGTGGGCTTGCGGCGCATCCACGCGGCGTACACCGTGCCCTGCTCGTCCTGGATGTCCTCGGTCACGCGGAAACCCAGGTCCTGCATGAACTTGGTGGCGCGGGGCACGTCCGGGGTGACCTGGTTGAAGTGGTCCAGGCGCACCAGGGCGCCCGGGGTGTAGAGGTCGTAGCGCCACGCGAGGCGCTCCACGTGCTCCACGTCGTAGAAGAACTCGTACGGGAAGCCCAGCGGGTCCTCCACGCGCACCGACTCGCCGATGCCCTTGGTGAAGCCCTCCGCACGGCGCTCCACGCGGCAGCCGAGCTCCTCGTAGAAGGCCACGGCCTTGTCGAGGTCCTCGGGGGTGCGCACGCGGTAGGAGAACGCGGCCACGGCGGCCACGGGACCCTGGCGCAGCACCAGGTTGTGGTGGATGAACTCCTCGATCGAGCGCAGGTAGACGGCGTTCTCGTCCTCCTCCGTGACCGTGAGCCCCAGCACGTCCACGTAGAACTCGCGGGAGGCCGCGAGGTCCGTGACCACGAGCTCCATGTACGCGCAGCGCAGGATGTCCGGCGCGGGCACGGAGGGGGTCTTGATGGGGTTGTCGGTGGTGATCGGGGCTTCCTGCGAAACATAGAAGCCCGAGGACGTCATCGTCCGGTCAGCGGGATTCGTCATGGTGTGTCCTTCGTGGTGAGAGTGCCTCGTGATGACAGTGAAAGGGTCGTGGGGGTTCTGGCGCCGCCCGCCGCCGCGGACCGTGCGGCCCGCGGCGGCGGGAGCGGCGTGGGACCGGCGTGGGAGTGCTGCGGGGGCGGGGCTCAGCCGTCCGTCTTGGCGGCGGCGTCCTCCTGCTTGCCGAACACCGGGTTGTGCACCTCGCCCAGGTTGATGTGCACGGCCTGCTGGTCCGTGTAGAAGTCGATCGAGCGGTAGCCGCCCTCGTGGCCCAGCCCGGAGGCCTTCACACCGCCGAACGGGGTGCGCAGGTCGCGCACGTTGTTGGAGTTCAGCCACACCATGCCCGCCTCCACGTTCTGCGCGAAGTTGTGAGCACGCTTGAGGTCGCTGGTCCAGATGTAGGCCGCCAGGCCGTACTTGGTGTTGTTCGCGAGCTCCAGGGCCTCCTCGTCCGTGTCGAACGGGGTGATGGCCACCACCGGACCGAAGATCTCCTCCTGGAAGATCCGGGCGTCCGGCTTGACGTCCACGAACACCGTGGGCGCCACGTAGTTGCCGGTCTCGAAGCCCTCGGGGCGGCCGCCACCGGCCACCAGCCGGGCCTCCTGCTTGCCGATCTCCACGTAGGACATGACCTTCTCGTAGTGCTCCGGGTGCACCAGGGCGCCCACCTCGGTGGACGGGTCCGAGGGCAGACCCACCTTCACCCGCTTGGCCTGCGCGGCGTAGCGCTCCACGAACTCGTCGTAGATCCCGCGCTGCACCAGGATGCGCGAGCCCGCGGTGCAGCGCTCGCCGTTGAGGGAGAACACGCCGAAGACCGTGGCGTTGATCGCGGCCTCCAGGTCCGCGTCCTCGAAGACCACGGCCGGGGACTTGCCGCCCAGCTCCATGGACAGGCCCTTGAGGTACGGGGCGGCGTTGCCGAAGATGATCTGGCCCGTGCGGGACTCGCCCGTGAAGGAGATCAGGGGCACGTCCGGGTGCTTGACCAGGGAGTCACCGGCGTAGCCCTCCTCGCCGAAGCCGTTGACCAGGTTGAACACACCGGCGGGCACGCCGGCCTCCTCGAAGATCCCCGGCCACAGGGAGGCGGAGAGCGGGGTGAACTCCGCGGGCTTGAGCACCACGCAGTTGCCGGTGGCCAGGGCGGGGCCCAGCTTCCAGGACTCGAGCATGAACGGGGTGTTCCACGGGGTGATCAGACCGGCCACGCCAATGGGCTTGCGATTCACGTAGTTCACCTGGCGCCCGGGGACCTTGTAGGCGTCGTCGGTCTGGGCGACGATCAGGTCCGCGAAGAAGCGGAAGTTCTCCGCCGCGCGACGCGCCTGGCCCAGGGCCTGGGTGATGGGCAGCCCGGAGTCGTAGGACTCCATGGCGGCCAGCTGGTCACCGCGGGACTCCACGATGTCCGCGATCTTGTGCAGGATCCGGGAGCGCTCACGCGGGAGCATCTTGGGCCAGGGGCCCTCCTCGAACGCCTTCTTGGCGGCGGCCACGGCGGCCTCGATGTCCGCCTTCTTGCCGGAGGCGGCCGTGATGTAGGGCTCGTTGGTCACGGGGTTGAGCACGTCGAACGTGTCCCCGTCGATCGAGTCCACCCACTCGCCGCCGATGTAGTGGCGGATGGACTCGGGAAGGTTCTCGGGCTTGGTGTCCTGCAGAGCGGCCATGGGATGACTCCTCGTATCAGTGGATTCGGTGGGTTGTCTCACGCGGTGCGCCGCTGCGCCGCACCACGGTCCTCGCGGCTGCTGAGGTAGCTGGCAAGGGTCGCGGCGCGGTGCTGGCGGACGGCACGCTCCACGGCGTCCGCCGGGGCGTGGGTCTCGATGAGGTGGAGGATGTGGTGGTGCTCGTTCACCGAGGCACGGGCGCGCTCCGGGACGAACGAGAACGTGGAGGTCCGCAGGTGGTTGAGGCGTTCCCACTCCACCGTGACCAGGTCGTTGAGGCGCTCGTTGGGGCACCGGCACGCGAGCACGCGGTGGAACTCGTGGTTGGTCTCCGTGAACGTCTGCGGGTCGAAGTTCTTCAGCGAGGCCTCCATGGAGGCGTTGAGCTCCCGCGCGTGGGCGAGGTCCTCGGCGGTGATGTGCGCCGCGGACAGTGCGGTGGCCGCGCCCTCCAGCACCGCGAGGGTCTCCATGCTGTAGGTGTACTGCTCGCCGTTGACCATGGACACCCGTGCGCCCACGTTGCGCTCGAACGTCACCAGGCCCTCGGCCTCGAGCCGCCGGATGGCCTCGCGCACCGGCACCACGGACATGCTCAGCGTCTCGGCGATGCTCGCGAGCACCAGGCGGTAGCCCGGGGAGAACGCCTGGGACATGATCTGGGCCTTGATCCAGTCGTACGCGCGCTGCGCCTTGGAGGGTGCGGCGTTCGCGGTCAGGGGCATGTGGTCCTCGGTTCGGTTCGGGGGGTCTCGGGGGTCAGGCGCGGGTCACTCGGAGGGCAGCGGGTTCTCGGCGAGCCACTGCTGGAACTTCTGCTTCCACTCGCCGGTGGGCGGGAACAGCCCGTCCACCGGGTGCCCCTCTGCCACGCGTTCGGCCACCCAGGCGTCCTCGTGCTCCTTGGCCAGGGCGTCCTGGGCCACCTCCTCGGCGAGCTCGCGCGGGATCACGACGACGCCGTCGTCGTCCCCCACGACCACGTCACCCGGGAGCACCGTGACGTTGCCGCAGGCCACGGCCACGTCCGACTCCCACGGCACGTGCCGCCGGCCGAGCACGGCCGGGTTGGGGCCCTTGCAGAACACGGGCAGCCCGATCTCCTGCACCGCGGCGTAGTCCCGCACGCCGCCGTCCGTGACCACACCGGCCGCGCCGTTGTGGCGGGCGCGCAGCGCGAGGACGTCACCGAGGGTCGCGGAACCAGTCTCCCCGCGCGCCTCGATCACGATCACCTCGCCCTCGCCCACGGCGTCGAACGCTCGTTTCTGGGCGTTGTAGCCACCGCCGTGGGCCTTGAAGAGGTCCTCGCGGTTGGGCACGAAGCGCAGGGTCTTGGCGGTGCCCACCAGCTTGGTGCCGGGGGTCTGCGGGAAGACGTCCGCGACCACCACGTTGTTCAGCCCGCGCTTGCGCAGCTGGGCGGAGAGCCCCGCGGTGGGGGCCTTGTCGAGTTTCGCGCGCAGGGCGGGGCTCAGCGCGTGCTCCGCCCCCTGTTCGGGCAGGCCCGCGGACTCGCGCGAGCCCCACGCCTCCTCGCGCTGGGTGTCGTTCACGGCGGGCATCGCACCCAGGCCCTCGTCGAAGCGCTCTTGGCCCTCGGTCACGCGGCTGAGCAGGCGGCCGGACGACGGCGCTCCGGCCGCGGTCGGCGCGTCCACCTCCACCTCCACGACGTCCCCGGGCTGCGCGACGGAGGAACCGGCGGGGGTGCCCGTGAGGATCACGTCCCCCTCCTCCAGGGTCACGTGCTGGGAGAGGTCCGCCACGAACTGGGCGAGCGGGAAGATCATGTTCTCGGGGGCCGTGTTGTCCTCCTGGACCACCTGGCCGTTGAGCCACGTGCGCACGCGCAGCTGCTCCGGCGAGACCTCGCGGGCGTCGATGAGCGAGGGTCCCAGGGAGGTGTAGCCGTCCCGGCCCTTGTTGCGCAGGTTGGAGCCCTTGTCCGCGGCGCGCAGGTCGTAGAGGCCCCAGTCGTTCGCGGCTGTGACCGCCGCCACATGGTTCCAGGCGTCCTCGAGGGACACGTTGCGGGCGGGCGAGCCGATCACCAGGGCAATCTCCCCCTCGAAGGCCAGCAGCTCGGTCCCGGCGGGGCGCTCCACGGCGGCACCGGACCCGGCCAGGGAGCTCGCGGGCTTGAGGAAGTAGGAAGGCACCGCGGGCTTGCGGCCGCGCTGGGCGGCGCGGGACTCGTAGGCCACGTGCACGGCGATGATCTTGCCGGGCCGCACCGGGACGGGCTGCACCTCACCGGCTCCGACGGACGGGTTCTGAGCGTTCTGCGGGTTCTCGGTCACGGCGAGGGCCTCCTCGGATCATCAGAATGTTATTCGAAATCGTATATTATCCCGAGGGGGTGGGCAAGTGGCCCCGCTCACACCATTGTGCGCGGGGAAGCCAGGAAAGTCCCGCAGGCAAACCCTCGTGGACCCCGAGCGCTGCGACAAGCATCCACCGTTCTCCCCGGTGGGGCCCGCGAGACCAGGGTCGACGCGCCGCGGAACCCGGTCGGAAGCCGGCCCCTCCGAGGATGAGGACGGAGCGGCGTCGTGCCGGGCGCCGTGACCCCTGTTACCCCGGCCACACATCGTATATGATCTGGATTACACCCTGAACTCCATTGACTCCCCGCGGAGTGAGCAACGTGGCTCCTCCCGGGCAGGGCCTGCCGGCCCACCCCATCGCAGAACGCAGGAGAAGGCATGCTCTTTCACCAGAACGGATACGTCTCCGAGGATCCCCGGATCGAGGAGGCGCGCGGTCACGGGATCGACCGCCCGGAGGACCTCCCGGACACCATGGACGTGCTCATCGTGGGCTCCGGCCCGGCCGGTGTGATCGCCGCGGCCCAGCTGTCCCAGTACCCGGAGGTGAGCACCCGGCTGATCGAGCGCCGCCCGGGCCGCCTGGAGATCGGCCAGGCGGACGGCATCCAGGCCCGCAGCGTGGAGACCTTCCAGTCTTTCGGCTTCGCCCAGGAGATCATCCAGGAGGCGTTCATGCTCCGCGAGATGTGCTTCTGGAACCCGGACCCCACCAACCCGCAGAACATCGTGCGCACGGGCCGCCCCGCGGACGACCCCCACGGCGTCTCCGAGTTCCCGCACATGATCGTGAACCAGGCGCGCGTGATGGACTACTTCCTGCGCTCCGCCAGGCGCGGCCCCGGGAAGATCGAGCCGGACTACGGCATCGAGTTCGTGGGCCTGGAGATCAACCAGGACCACGAGCATCCCGTAGCCGTGACCGTGCGCTACGCCGCCGGACCCCGCGAGGGCGAAGAGCGCACCGTGCGCGCCAAGTACGTGTTCGGCTGCGACGGCGCGGCCTCACGGGTGCGCAAGTCCATCGGCCGCAAGCTCGAGGGCCAGGGCGCCAACCACGCGTGGGGCGTCATGGACGTGCTGGCCAACACCGACTTCCCGGACATCCGCACCAAGTGCGCGATCAACTCCGTGAGCGGCTCCATCCTGCTGATCCCCCGCGAGGGCGGCCTGCTGTTCCGCATGTACGTGGACCTGGGCGAGGTGCCCGAGGACGACAACCACGAGATCCGCAAGACCCCCGTGGAGGAGGTCATCCGCCGGGCCAACCAGATCATCCACCCCTTCAGCGTGGACGTGAAGTCCGTGGCGTGGTCCTCCGTGTACGAGGTGGGCCACCGCCTCACGGACCACTTCGACGACGTCGACACCGAGGACCGCGGCACCCGCTGCCCCCGCGTGTTCATTGCCGGGGACGCCTGCCACACCCACTCCGCGAAGGCCGGCCAGGGCATGAACGTGTCCATGCAGGACGGCTGGAACCTGGGCTGGAAGCTCGGCGCGGTGCTCTCGGGCCGCGCGGACGCCTCCCTCCTGGACACCTACTCCGAGGAGCGGCAGGTGATCGCCAAGAACCTCATCGACTTCGACCGCGAGTGGTCCACGCTCATGGCCACACCGCAGGACAAGCTCCCGGACCCCAAGTACCTGGAGGAGTTCTACGTGAAGACGGCCGAGTTCCCGGCCGGGTTCATGACCGAGTACCAGCCCTCGCTGATCGTGGCGGGCACCGAGCACCAGGACCTCGCCAAGGGCTTCCCGGTGGGCAAGCGTTTCAAGTCCGCCGAGGTCCAGCGCGTGTGCGACGCCATGGTGGTGCACCAGGGCCACGAGGCCACCGCGGACGGGCGCTGGCGCATCCACGTGTACGCCGACGCCGCCGTGGCCGGGGCGGACTCCCCCACCACCGCGTTCGCGCAGTGGCTGCACAACGACCCCACCTCCCCGCTCGTGGCGTTCCGCCGCGAGGGCGACGGCGAGGCCACCCTGTTCGACGTGGACGTCACCTACCAGCAGCCCTACGACCAGGTGGACATCAACGCCGTCCCGCGCGCCTTCAAGCCGCAGGTGGGCCCGTTCGAGCTGAACTACTGGGAGCGCGTGTGCGCCGCGATCCCCGGCAACGACATCTTCGAGCAGCGCACCATCAGCCGTGACGGCGCCGTGGTGGTGGTCCGCCCGGACCACTACGTGGCCGCAGTCCTGCCGCTGGACGCCACCGCCGAGCTCGCGGAGTTCTTCAGCGGGTTCCTCCGCAGGGACTGAGACCCGGACACGACGCCGCCGCGCCCTCCCCAGGGAGGGCGCGGCGGCGTCGTGCGTGGCGGGTGGCCCGTCAGCGGGAGATGACCACGCTGGCCTCCGAGGTGTTGACCCGGAAGGTCAGGGTCTCGCGCAGGTAGAGCTCCACGGTCTCCGCGGTGTGGGACGTGTACCCGATCGCGGCGTCCTGGCCCAGGTGCAGCTCGTAGTCGCCACCGCGCGCGGAGACCAGCAGTGCGTCGTCGAGCGCGGGGGCCCAGATGATCAAGCCCTCACCCAGGATGCGGGAGACGTGCTCGTGCACGGGGTAGCCGTGGTCGGTGGTCTCCGTGACCTCGGTGTAGAGCTCCGCCGGCAGCAGCAGGTTGTAGGGACCCGCCACCCCCGCAAGGCGCAGCTCGGTCTTGGCCTTGGCCACGGCGTTGGGGAACTCGCGCACGTCCTGGGGCAGGCTCAGCCGCTCGTTGTCACTGGCCGGGGCGATGCCCTGGATCCCGGTGGAGTCCGAGCCGTAGAACACCGTGCGGTCCTCGGCGGACGCGAGCGCCACGGCGGCGTCCTTGACGGGCTGCCAGTCCGGGTCCGCCGCGCCGCGCTCCACGTCGTCGATGTCAGAGCGCTTGAGCGTGAACGGCGCGCGCAGCTCCACCACGCGCACCACGTGGCGCTGCAGGGCCTCCACGCCGGGGGTGTCCGCGGCCACGCGGCTCACGTGCCCCGTGCCCAGGGCGGAGAACTCGGCGCCGGCCGGTTCCGGCATGTCCACCGTGCGGCGGGCCGCGGCACGGGCCGCGAAGGTTCGGCGGGCCTCGTCGCCCATGTCCGCCCAGGCGGCGGAGGAGATCGGTGCGAGGTCCCGGTGCAGGTTGTTCATGCTCAACTCCTTGACTCGGTGTTCTTGAGGCTGCCGATACCCAGCGAGCCGTCGGCGGGGGCGGCAACTGGGGCGGTGCCGTCGTTCGGGGTGGTCTCCGCGGTGGCCGAGGGGCGGGCCGCGACGGTGGAGGGGTCGTCCAGGAAGGAGCGCGGCGGCGCGAAGAACAGCCCGCCCGTCATGGCCGTGGAGAAGTCCAGGATGCGGTCGTAGGTGCCCGGCGGGTCCCCCACCACCATGTTCTCCAGCATGGTCTCGGTGACCGCGGGGTCCGCGGCGTAGCCGATGAAGTACGTGCCGAACTCGGCGGAACCCACCCGACCGAAGGGCATGTTGTCGCGCACGATCTCGCGCTTGCGGCCGTCCACGGGGTCGAGGTCGTTGAGGGCCACGTGCGAGTTGGCGGGCTTCTGCGCGTCGGACATCTCGATGTCCTCGAGCTTGGAGCGCCCGATCACCCGCTCCTGCTCACCCACGGACAGCGCCTCCCACGCGGTCATGTCGTGCAGGTACTTCTGCACCAGCACGTAGCTGCCGCCGCGGTAGTCGGGGTCCTCGTCCCCCACCAGGGCGGCGGTGCAGGCGTCCTCGCCCTCCGGGTTGGCGGTGCCGTCCACGAAGCCCAGCAGGTCCCGCTCCTCGAAGAACTTGAAGCCGTGCACCTCGTCCTCCACGTGCACGTGCGGGCCCAGGCGCGTCATGAGGTGCTTGGCCAGCTCGAAGCACACGTCCTGCGTGCCCGCCCGCAGGTGGATGAGCAGGTCGCCGGGGGTCGCCGGTGCGGAGTGCACGTCCCCGTGGAACTCGCGGAACGGGTGGAGGTCCCTGGGAAGGGGCGCATCGAAGAGCCGCCCCCAGGCGTCGTGGCCCACGCCCACCACGCACAGCAGGTTGCTGGTGGGCACGCGGAAAGAGACGGCCTTGGTGAGGTCCGAGACCTCCGTGAGCACGTCCGCCACCTCGGCCTCGGCGCCCTCGTTGACGGTGAGGACCAGGAACAGGGCCGCTTTGGCCGGTGAGGCCACGATCTTCTGGGTGGGCATGGTGTCTCCGTGGGTGGGGGCTGCCGTCTCAGGCCTGTGCGTCCACACTATCCCCCGGGGTTGCTCAGTGCATGGCCCCGAAGTCGATGCACAGCACGCCCCCCACGATCAGCGCGAGCCCCAGGCACATGAGCCAGGTGAGCGGTTCCTTGAAGAACACGCGGCTGATGACGGCTGTGATCGCCACTCCCATGGCGGACCAGATCCCGTACGCCACACCCAGCGGGACACCATGGCTCAGCACCACGGCCAGAAGCCAGAACGCCAGGACGTAGCCCACGGTGGCACCCACCCACCAGACCTTCCGGCCCGCACTGGCCAGGCGGAGGGACACGGTGCCGACGACCTCGCACAGGATGGCCGAGGCCAGGGACAGAGCGGCGAGGGCGGTCATCGGATCTCCTTCGTGGTGAGGGTGTTCTGCTTCTTGAGGGCCAGCTGGGAGCCGAGCTCCACCGTGAGGACACCGGCGATCACCAGCACGATGCCCAGACCTATGACCGGGGTGATGGGCTCGTTGAAGATCACCAGGGACAGCACGGCCGTGGCGGCCACCCCGGTGGCACCCCAGATCCCGTACCCCACGCCCAGACTCATGCCGTTGCGCAGGGCCGCGAACAGCCCCACGAACGCCCCGAGGTATCCCAGCACCACGATCACGTGGAACTGTGGTGCGTCCATGGCGGCCTTGAGCGAGAGCGAGCCGGAGACCTCCAGCACAATCGCGGCCACCAGGTACAGCCACTTCTTCATCGGCCCACTTCCTTCTCGATCAGCTCCAGCGCGACGCCTGCCACCGCCGAGCGGCGGGAGGCGTCCAGGTCCAGCAGTCCCAGTGAGCGGTCGATCCACGCCCCGTCCGCCATCAGCCGGGCGGCCACGAGGGCCGGTGCGTCCAGCTCCCCGAACCACGAGGACATCCGCGCGGACCACAGTGCCGCGAGCTTCTCCCGCAGGCGCAGGTCCGCCACGAGGGCCACGTCCGCGACGTCCATCTCCCCCAGCAGGGTGAGCTCCACGTAGGCGCGCAGTCGGTCCACGGGTTCCGTCCGGTCCCCGGCGCGGGCCGCGAGCTCCTCCTCCCAGCCGTCCAGGAGGTGCTCCGTGACGGCCACGGTGAGGGTCTCCTTGGTGGGGAAGTGGTGCACCACCCCCGGTTTGGTGATGCCGACGGCACGGGCCACGGCATCGATGGTGAGGGTGCCCCCGGAGCGCAGCACCTCCAGCGCGCTGTCCAGGATCTCGGTCTTGGTTGTCACAGCGGTGAGCCTACCATACGTATGGTAGGTAAAAGTTCACGCGGCGTTCAGTCAGGTCAGATGGCGCAGACGGTCGATCGGCGTGTGCTGAGACCCGTTCACAGCCCCCGGAACAGCTCCACGACCTCCGCCGCCCTGGTCTCCCGGCAGGCCGCCGCGCCCGTGCCCGCCCACAGGTTCAGCCCCTCGGGGTCCGAGGACGACGCCGCCCGCAGCGGTGCGGTCATGTAGTGCACCTGGGGGTAGCCGGTCACCTCGTGCGCCGCCATCCGGTCCGTGAAGCCGTTGCGCAGCGCTCGGGCCGCCCGCCCGGAGAACGCGCGGGTCACCACGGTCTCCGTGTGGGTGCCGCCCAGCAGGGCCTCCCGGTGAGCGGGCTTGGTGCCGGCCTCCACCGCGGTGAGGAACAGCGTGCCCACCTGCACGGCCGCAGCACCCCGCGCGAGGAGGGCGGCGGCGTCGTCCCGGCCCGCGATCCCGCCCGCGGCGACGAGGGGAAGGTCGGTCAGCTCCCGTGCGGCGTCGAGGAGAGCGGCCGTGGTGATCTCCTCCGGCTGCCCTGCCTGCCCGTGGGTTGCGCGGTGCCCTCCCGCCTCGAGGCCCTGCACCACGATTGCGTCCGGGCGCAGCCGGGCCGCTGCCGCCACCTCCTCCGCAGACGTCGCGTTGAGCACGACGGCGCTGCCCGCGTTCCTCAACCGGGCGACGTCGTCCGCGGTGGGCAGGCCGAACGTGAACGAGACGAGTGGGACGGGGTGGGCCGTGAGGTGCGCGAGTTTCGCGGGGTACTCGTCGTCCACGTACTCGCCCGGCTCCGGGGCGGGCACGCCCAGCTCGGCGGCCACCGGCGCCAGGGCGCGGGCGTAGGCGGCGAGCGCCGCGGGGTCCGACGGGTCCTGCTCGGGGACGAACAGGTTCACGCCGAAGCGGTCCGTGTGCGCCGCAACCTCGCGGACCTCCTCCGCCATCGCCTCAGTGCTCTTGTACCCGGCGGCGAGCATGCCCAGCCCGCCGGCGCGCGCAACGGCCACCACGAGCGCGGGCGTGGACGGCCCGCCCGCCATGGGCGCCTGCACCACGGGCACGGGCAGGATGGTCAGGGGGTTGGTCATGGCGTCTCCTTACACTGGCAGGCGTGTCCGCATCCCATGATCCCCGCCAGGCCCCCGTTCCGTCCTCCTCCCCCTCCGGGAACGACGACGCCGCCCGCCCCGTCATCAAGGTCACCGGCGTGGTCCTGCGCCGCGCCTCGGACGGCTGCGTGCTGACCGTGCGCAAGCGCGGGACCAGCATGTTCATGTTCCCCGGCGGGAAACCGGAGGCGGGCGAGACCCCCGAGGAGACCGGGATCCGCGAGGTGCGCGAGGAACTGGGGATCGAACTGCCCCCGGCGGACCTCGTGCCGGTGGGCGAGTGGCACAGCGACGCCGCCAACGAACCCGGTCACGGGCTGCACAGCCACGTGTTCATGAGCACCGTGGCGCTGACGCAGACCCCGGTGCCGGCCGCGGAGATCGAGGAGCTGCGGTGGCAGCCCCTGGACGGTGTGGAGGACGTGCCGGATCTGGCGCCCCTGGCCCGCTGGTACGCGCTGCCGACGGTGCGGGGGACGCAGAGCTAGCTGATCCCCGGGGTGGCCCGGGTCGCGTGCGCACGCGAGATCTGGTCCGAGTTCTCCAGCATCCGCACGCGAGCCTTGCGGTTCACGATCTGAATGGCCGTGCCGACCGTGGCAAACACGGCGGTGTATGCCACGTAATACCACCCGAACTGGAGGTCCGGAACGATCATGGTGAGGAGTGCCGCGAACCCCAGGAAGACGAAGAAGTAGAGCAGCCACGTCATAACCGTCCGCCACGCTGTGTGGGGATAGTACGGATCCGCCCTCAGGATCTCCTGCCGCCGGGGCTGGGACTCGCCCGAGTCGCCCACTGGTGCGCCTTTCGCGGACCTCCGTCCGCCATGGCGTGCCTCGAAGGCGTTCGGTTCGCTCGTGGGCATTGCCGTCTCACCTGCTCCGGTTGCTGCACCTGGAATCTCCCGGTCTCCCACCGTTTCAGACCGGGCGGGCCCGGGCAATGACCGTTCGGCCACTTTCCCCCGCCGTGCGACCGGGGTGAGACGACGCATGGGGCCGGCCGTGCGGCGTCGTCGGCTGGACGGCGCCAGCGGCTTCGGAAGCGGCGCGCGAGAGTCGATCAGGCCGCGGGCGTATCGTCCCGCCGCGCCGCCCGGCGGACCTGCAGCGCGCCCAGGAAGCCGAGCAGGATGAACCCGGTGGCGATCACGAGAGCCCACTGGGTGGCGTGCATGAAGCCGGTGGAGAGGGCGTCGATCACGTGCTGCGTCTCCGGCCCGAGGGGGTGCTGCTCCGCCTGCGCCTGCAGCTGCGGGATCACGCCGCCCGCGGACTGGCGGGTAGTCTCCGCGAGCTGGTCCGCCTGGGCGGCGTCGAGCCCGGTGGCGTCCAGGGCGGCGGGCAGGGTGAGGCTCATGGACACGGACAGCGCCGCGCCCGCGAACGCCGTGCCCAGCGCCGAGCCGATCTGGCGGACGGTGCTCTGCGTCGCGGAGGCCTGCCCCGACGACGCCACGGGCACGTCCCGCAGCACGGTGCCGGTCAGCTGCGCGGACGCGAGCCCGAGGCCCACGCCGTAGACCACGAGTGGCAGCGCCACGAGCCACGCGGCGGTGCCCGGGCCCATGACCAGGGCGAGCACCACCACGCCCACCACCTCGAGCCCCAGGCCGATCAGCACGGTCCCGGGCGCCCCGAACTTCGCGGCGAGGTGCCGGGCGGACGCACCCGAGATGAACGCGCCGATGGCCATGGCCGCGAGCACCAGCCCGGACTGCATGATGTTCAGGCCCAGCACGTTGGTGAGGTACAGGGGCAGCACGAAGATGATCGCGAACTCGCCCACGGCCACCATGGCGGCGGCCAGGTTGCCCCACGAGAACGTGCGCACCTGGAAGAGACCGAGGTCCAGCAGCGCCGAGCGGCGCACCTTCGCGCGGTGGCGCTCCCACACCACGAACAGGGCGAGCGCCACGAACCCCACCACCAGCGCGCTCGCCACGATGGACACCGGCGCCGTGGCGGGCCACACCCACCCGAAGATCGAGAAGTCCGCCGTGGGGGTGAGCCAGCCTATGGCCGGGCCCTCGATGATCGCGAACACCAGCGCGCCGAACGCAATGGCGCTGAGTATGGCACCGTCCACGTCCGCACCGCGTTCGCGCACGTCGCTGCGGGTGTTGGTGATGCTGCTCCACCCCACCACCGCGATGATCGCTGCGAGCGGCAGGTTCACCAGGAAGATCCAGTGCCACGACGCCCAGTGGGTCAGCGCGCCGCCCACCAGCGGGCCGATCGCCGCCGCGCCGGACATCACCGCGCCCCACACGCCGAACGCCGGGCCGCGGTACTTCCCGCGGAACAGCGCGTTCACCGTGGACAGCGTGGACGGCATGATGAACGCCGCGCCGAGCGCCTGCACCGCGCGGGACGCGATGAGCGCCCCCGCCGTGCCGGACAGGGCCGCCAGCAGACTGCCCCCGGCGAAGACCACGAGCCCCACCATGAACATGGTCTTGCGTCCCCAGCGGTCCGCGAGCTTGCCCGTGGACAGCAGCAGCGCCGCGAGCAGCACCGCGTAGAGGCTGTTGACCCACTGCGCGTCCGTGAGGTTCAGCCCCAGGTCCTGGATGATCGCGGGCAGGGCGACCCCCACGATCGTGCCGTCCAGCACGATCATCCCGAGCCCGGCGGCGAGCGCCCCGAGGGCCACCCAGTCCCTGCGGCTCGGGGCGTCCGCGGTGGCGACGCCACTGGGGTGCGTGTCCGTCGCTGGTGTCGATGCCATGCTCACGCCCTCCGCAGGGGGTCCGCTCCCACCCTGGCCCCGGCCGGTGGCCGGCTGGGACGGGCGAGTGTTCTCGCGGGAAGACTATCCGCTCACCGTGTGAACGTGCAGAGACCGGTGGCGGACGTCGTGATCGTCGTGTGCCTACCGCTCACGGGAGGCGGGACGTCAGGTCCGGCGCATGACCGTGGCGGAGTCCACGGTGACGTCGCCGGGACCGGGTGCGGCGGCGTCGTCGTCCGTGAGGCCCGGGAGGGTGACGTCCCAGAACGGGGTGGGCCCCGCGATCCCCAGCTCCTGGCGCGGCACGGCGTGGGTGTCCTGGGTGGGATCGTCCACGGGGGCGCGCAGCAGGGTGGCGGTGGCCCAGCCGTGGGTGAGGAGGTAGTGGTCGCTCTCGGGTTCCTCCGGACCGGTCTCCGCGCTGTAGGTCACCGCGATGTGCTTCTCGTCCCCGCGCCCGATCTGCGCCTGGACCGCGCCGAAGCTCGCGAGCCGGGCGGGCTTGAGCCCGCGCAGCCGATCCGGGGACACGTCCGGGACGTTGACGTTGAGAATCCACTCGTCGAACGGGCGCTGCTCCCAGCGCTCCAGGGCGTAGCGGGTAACCAGCAGGGCCGTGTCCCAGTGCTGGGGGGCACCGGAGGTGATGGACACCGCGATCCCCGGAATCCCGTGGGACGCGCCCGTGAGCACCGCACCCACGGTGCCCGAGTGCAGGGTGGCCTTGCCCGTGTTCGCCCCCAGGTTCACGCCGGAGAGGATCATGTCCGGGCGCTGCCCGAAGGCGCCGTAGGAGGCCAGGAACGCGATCAGCGCGGGGGCGGCCTTCACCCCCACGCATTCCACGTCCTCGGGCATCTCCGGCGGGCTGGCGGGGACCAGGGCGATCTTCCCGTCGACCTCCTCGCCGGACAGGGACGCGCTGGCACCCGAGTACTCCTCCGCCGGCGCCGCCACCTTCACGGTGTGCCCCCGCTCCAGCGCCGCCCTCGCCAGGACCGCCAGCCCCGGGGACGAGATGCCGTCGTCGTTGGTCACCAGGATGTGCATGTCCACCATCGTGGCACGCGTCACGCACCCGGGCCAGGGCTCAGGAGATCCGGCGCACCGTGATCTGACGGGCGAACTTCTCGACGGTGGTGCGGTTGCCCGTGCCCAGTCCGCGCCGGGCCACGTTGAGCGCCCCGGCAGAGGCACCGAGCGCCACGGCGTCCACCAGGTCCAGCCCGCGCGCCAGCCCCACGGAGATCCCGGCGGTCATCGAGTCCCCGGCCCCGCGGTGGTCCAGCGGCGTGATGGACGGCGCGCAGACCTCCCGCACGGAGTCCTGCTCCACGAGCAGCGCCGGGTCCTTGGCGCGCGAGACGACGACGGCGCCCGCGCCCCGCTCCACGAGCGCCCGCCCGGCATCCACGAGGGACTCGGGGGTGTCGTCCGAGCCGAGGTCCAGGTCCCGGACCTCCTCGTGGCTGATCTTGAGCACGTCCACGTGCGCGGCCACCGCGGCCAGGGCCGGGGCGCCGCTGAGGTCCGCGACCACGGTGGTCCCGGCGTCCCGGGTGTCCCGGATGAGACGTCCGAAGAAGGAGGCCGGCACCACGTCCCCGGGCTCCGCGCCCGTGACCGTGAGGACGTCCGAGGCCAGGGCGTCCACGAACGCCGTGCCGTAGAGATCGTCCAGCTCGTGGCGGGAGAGCTCTGGCGGCGGCATGTGGGCCACGGTCTCCCGGTCCTCCCCGCGCAGGTCGTACACGTAGCCGCCGTTGCCGTACCCGTAGCGCACGGCGTTGACCTGCATGCCGAGCCCGTCCAGCATGGAACGGATCAGGGTGCCCAGCTCACCGCCGAACGGCCCGTTCACCGAGACGTCCGCGCCCAGGGAACCGGCCATGCGGGCCACCCACAGCCCCTGCCCGCCCGGGTGCATGTGCACGTCCGACTCGTGGGCGCTGCGGTTGCGGTACGCGGCGGGCTCCGTGATCTCCGTGATCAGCAGCGGGGTGGGCACCAGGACGGAGAGGCGCGGTGCGGCGCCGGAACGGGTATCGGTCACGCACGAAAGCTACCGCACGCGGTCCCTGGTGAACAGCACACCGAGGTGCCACCATGGTGGGATGAATTCCACCGCACCGGTCCGCATCGTGGAGGGCCAGGCCGCCAGCGAGCACACCCTGGCGGCCCTGGGCGCGTACTTCAGCGAGCTCGACCACCGCATCGACGGCGGGTTCGACCCCGAGCTCACCGAGGTGACCGGCCCCGAGGACGTCACCCCGCCCCACGGGGACTTCTTCCTGATGACCGACCTGGTCACGGGCGAGGTGATCGCGTGCGGCGCGGTCCGCAGGATCGACGACGACCGGGTAGAGCTGCGCCGGATCTGGGTGGCGCCGGAGCACCGCGGCCGGGGCCACGCCCGCACCCTGGTCCGGGCGCTCGAGAACAAGGTGCGCTCCTTCGGCGCCAGCACCGCGGTGGTCTCCCTGAACCCCGAGATGACCGAGGGCATCGCGATGTTCCGCAACCGCGGCTACGAACCGGTGGAGTCCTTCCACCGGGACACCACCGCTTCGGTGTTCCTGGGGCGGGTGCTCTAGGGCGGAGGTGGCCCGTGTGGCCGCTCAAGGGCGTGACGTCCGACCCGGGGGTGGCCATAGTGGGACTCGCGAGGAGCACCAGCTCCGAGAAGTAGGCCAGGCAGTCATCCGCACCGTTCGACGAGCCTGGCTCGCGCTTATAACAGGTCAGGTCAGCTCCACCACGTCAGCCACCAGCGGAGCGGCCAATCCCGTCCAGCGGCCACGCTTCTGGTAGCACCACGCCACGGCATCGGACACCCAGAGCAGTGTCTCTTCGTGCGCCCTGGGAAAGTCGTAGCGCGGTCGGTTCTCGGAGGACTGGAGCGCCTGCCCGATGATCTTCTTGTCGTGGGCATACGAAGACTCGTCCTTTTCCACGCTCAAGTGGTCCGCGCCGCTGGCCGCAGCATCTCGCGCGAGGGCCCCCAGACACAGCGGCCTGGCTTCCTTGTCTCTGAGCCCTCGCGCCACGTACACGTTCACCACGGTGTCGAGGGCGGAGAACTCCTTCAGCAGCTTCTTGCGGCGGTCATCGCGTTCATCGGTGAAATGGATCCTCTTCGGACCAGGCAGCGCCAAGGACCGAACAGCCTTTCGGGCGCGGTTCACGTCTCCGGCGGCAACCGCACTTGCCGCCACGTAGTAGCCGCCCACTTTGGACTCATCAACAAAGACGTGGGAGTAGAGCTCGTACCGGGCCCTTCGTGAAGCGTACTGCGGGGCGCGACACCGATGACTGCCGAGAAAACCCTTGGTTCGAGCTGAGGGGAGATGGTCCCGATGCACGGGAACCGGAGTTCACGCTTCGCGTCACCTCAGTCCCGCGCCTCCCGCGTCCTCTTGTCGTTCGCCTTCCCGATGGCCTCCACCAGCTCGTCCTTGGTCATGCCCGAACGGCCCTGGACGTCCAGCTCCTGGGCGATCTCGTAGAGGTGCTCCTTGGAGGCGTTCGCGTCCACGCCGCCGGCGGTGTCCTCCTCGTTGGACCCACCCTTTTCCGCGCTGGCGTCCGACGGGCCGTTCTCCTCCTTGGGCTCCCAGTGGCCCCCCACCTTCTCGTGGGTGTGCTTCACCGCGGCCCACGCCGTGCGGGCCGCGCGGGACTCCTCCTGGTACTCCTCCTGTGCGGAGTCGTACGCCTGCGCGAACGTGTCCTGCGCCTTCTCGTCGGAGCGGCGCAGCGTGGACGGAATCTCGTCCTGCCGCGCGCGGCCGTTCTTCTTCGCCTTCGGCACGGTGTCCTCCTGCTGTCGGGGATGTCTCCGGTGCTTCGATTCTAGGAACGACGACGCCGCCCGCCCCACCCTTTCGGGCCCGTCACCTCCCGAGACGGCCGGGCGAGGGTCCGTGGAAGCACCGCCGCTCGCCTTGAGCATGGTCCGCTCAAGATAGGTGCCGGAACCCTTGGCACTCTGCTGTACCGAGTGCTATATTCTTCGTAGTTGAGTCAGTGGGACTCAAGAAACGTGACAGCGCCGGATCCGGACACCAGCGGCCGAGCGCTCCACGGAGGTCACGCACACGGAAGGAATGACTGTCATGGCTACTTTCGATCCGTTCACCGAGGTCCAGAACTTCGCCAACCAGGTCCTCTCCACCCGCAACGGCCTGGAGCAGATGCCCATGGACCTGTTCCGCCGGGGCTCCAACTACTACCTCGCCGCAGACCTCCCGGGCATCGACCCCACCAGCGTGGACGTGGACGTGGACGGCCAGCTGCTGACCATCCGCGCGCAGCGCCGCCTGCCCTCCGCGGAGAAGGACACCAAGTGGATCGTGCGCGAGCGCCGCAACCACTCCTTCGTCCGCCAGCTGAACCTGGGCCAGGGCATCGACACGGAGAACATCACCGCCGCGTACGACAACGGCGTGCTCACCGTGACCATCCCCGTGTCCCCTAAGTCCCAGCCGCGCAAGATCCAGGTGGCCACGGGCCAGAACCAGGACAGCGTGGTGCTGGAGAACGGCCAGCAGGAGCAGAAGACCGAGTCCTCCGAGGACTCGGAGAGCTGAGCGCCCCGGCATCACCCGGGATGCACTGAGTGAGCCACGAGGGCCCGCGGGATCTCCCGCGGGCCCTCGTGCATGCCCGACGGGGATTCCACGCACGGGGCCCCGTAGCGTCCGCCCCACCGCGTGAGGAGCCGCCGACGCGGCGTCGCGATGTCCGGTCCTCCTCCGGGACCGCCCGCGACGGCGCGCGCGGCGTCGCCCATGCTGTGCGGCGGTGCGCGGTGGTGCGCGGCTCAGCCCGCGAAGAAGAACCGGGTGAGGTGGAAGAACACCGGTGCCGCGAAGATCAGGGAGTCCATCCGGTCCAGGATCCCGCCGTGACCCGGGATGAGGGCGCCGAAGTCCTTGATGCCGCGGTCCCGTTTGAGGCTGCTCATCACGAGCCCGCCCAGGAAGCCCAGCAGGCAGGAGACCAGGGCCAGCACCCCGGCCTGCCACGGGGTGAACGGGGTCAGCCACCACAGCGCGGCGCCCAGGGCCGTGGCGGAGAGGACCCCGCCCACGAAGCCCTCCCACGTCTTGTTGGGACTCACGGTGGGCGCGATCCGGTGCCGGCCCATGGTCTTGCCCCAGAGGTACTGCAGGACGTCCGAGCCCTGCACCACCACCGCGAGGAACAGCAGCAGTGCCCCCGCCTCCACGCCACCAGACCCCACGGCGGAACCGTCCGCCGCGGCCTTGCCGTGATGGATGGCCACGGGCAGCTGCAGCACGGCCGGGAGGTAGCTCAGGGCGTAGACGCACACCATGAGACCCCACTGGCTCAGGGCGGCCCGGTGCAGGAAGGACTCCGTGCGCCCGGACAGCGCGAGCAGCACGGGCAGGAACAGGAACGCGTACACCGGGATGAAGATGGCGAACATCCCGTACCAGTGCTCCCACACGAACCAGAAGTGCAGCGGGGCCAGGACCACCAGGATCCACGTCAGCACCCGGTGGTCCCGCTCCCCGGGCGGCAGCAGGTTGGCGAACTCCCGCAGGGCCAGCAGGGACAGGGCGAGGAACAGCAGCACCACGGCGGTCTCCCCCAGCGCCAGGCTGCCCACGAGCACCGCCACCATGATCCACCACGCGAAGATCCGCTGCCGCACGTTCAGCAGCGTGGCTCGCAGCCCCTCCGACGCCGTGCGCCGGTACATCAGCTCCGCCACCACGGTGGCCAGCACCAGGAACCCCAGCAGTCCGGAGAGGAACCACCACGTGGGCCCGCCCAGCAGTCCGATCACCATGACGGCCTACCCCTTCTCCCGCAGTTCGCGCGCCACGGCCCGCAGCCGGGTGGCCACGGTCAGCGCGCACCCCAGCACCACGAGCACGAGCGTGACCCACAGGACGGTCCCGCGCGGCCACCCCCACCACGGCTCGGTGACGCTCAGCAGGATCCCTGCCATGAGCAGCCACATGCGCCGCTGCTTGGGCAGCACCCCGCCGAACTGCTGCGCGCACCCCGCGCTCACACCCAGGGTGCGCACGTAAGCGGTGAGCACCGCGAGGCTCCCAGCCAGCCACCCAAGGGCTGCACCGCCCGCTACGGACGACGCCGCCCAGCCGGCCCCCGCGAGCAGCGCCAGGTCCGAGATCCGGTCCGGCACCTCGTTGTAGAGCTCCCCCGTGGGGGTGCGAAGCCCGCCCTCCACGGCGAGCATCCCGTCGAACATGTTGCACAGCAGACGCAGGGGGATGCAGAGCGCGGCGAGGACGAGAGAGAGGGCGCGGGCGGCATCGTCCGCGTGGACCGAGACCACCAGGCACCCGCAGCCCACCAGGGAGACGAGCACCGAGGCCACCGAGATGTGGTTGGGGCGCAGGCCCGCGCGCTGCAGGGCACCCGCGATGGCGGTGGCCCACCCGGCGGAACGCTGCGGGATGGGCCTGCGCAGGGGATCGGTGGTGGCCATGCGGCGTCTCCTCGGGCCGTGGGGACTGTGGATCTGCGCCAACAGTGGCACACCCGCGGGCCCGTGGTGGTTGGATGTCCACAACCGCGCCACCTCGATCCCACCGGGAGACCACCGTGCACAGCAGCACCTTTGAAGAGCCCGCACCACCTTGGCCCTCGCGCCAGGCACGGCTGACCTGCGGAGACGGGCCGCGCGCCGTCCCGGGAGCCGCCGTGACGCACCGTGCGCGCCCCCGGAGCGGAGGAGCACGGTGAGCGCGCTGCGTGACCACGCCGTAGCCGGGCTGTGGGGGTTCGCCGAGGCCACTGCGTTCTTCGTGGTCCCGGACGTGTGGCTCTCCGCGGTCGCCCTCCGGAACCTGCCCCGCGGGCTCACGGGCGCGGCGTCGGCCACCGCGGGCGCGCTGGTGGGCGGCGCCGTGGTGCACCGCTGGGGCGCGCGTGCCACCGGGGACGACTCCGCCAGGATGCTCGCCCGGATCCCCGCGGTCTCCCCCGCCATGGTCGAGCGCGTGGAGCGGGAGATGGCCGCGCGGGGGTTCACGGCCGTGCTCCTGGGCCCGCTGCGGGGCACCCCCTACAAGCTCTACGCCCGCACCGCCGGACTGCGCGGAGACCCGCTGCCCCGGTTCCTCGCGTGGTCCGTGCCCGCGCGGACCCCGCGCTTCGTGGTGGTCACGGCCGCGGTCGGCGGGATCTCCGCCCTGCACGGCCGGCTCTGGCCGCACGCCCCCGAGCGGGTGCGGTGGGCGATCTTCGGCACCGGATGGACCGCGTTCTACGCGTGGTACTTCCGCACGGTGGGCAGGGACTGAGAACGGGCCCCGGACACCGACCGCAACGGTCGGCACCCGGGGCCCGTCGAGCCGGCGCGAGGGACGCTCAGCGGCCCATCCAGCGCACCACGCGGTCGAGGTCCTCGGTGGCGCGCTCGGACCACACCATCAGCGCGTACACGTGGGGCCCGCCCTCGCACACCACGGTGGTGGTGTCCACGCCTGCGCGGACCAGGTCCGTGACGAACTCCATGGTGTCCGGGTAGAGCATGTCCCGGTCCCCCTGCAGCACGAACGTGCGCGGCAGCCCGTGGACGTCCCCGAACGCGGGGCTCACCGCGGGATCCGTGACCTCACGGGTGCCCGCCCACCAGCGGGCCGCGGCGCGCGGGCCCTCGGTGTCCAGCATGTGGTCCACAGAGCGGTACTGCTCGATCTCCGGGTTGCTCACGGTCGCGTCCACCCACGGGGAGATCAGGATCAGCCCGGCAGGCGCACCCATCCCCGCATCGCGCAGCCGCATGGCCTGAGCGACCGCCAGGCCGCCACCGGCCGAGTCGCCGGAGAGGAACACCCGCGGCCCGAGGCCGTGCGCCAGGTCCCACACGCCGTCGGCCAGGGCCAGCGCCTCGTCCACCGTGTGGTCCGGGGCGAGCCCGTAGCCCGGCACCACCACGGTGGCCCCGGTGCGCTGGATCAGCGCGTCGATCCACCGCCAGTGCGTGGTGGTCACGGGGTGCACGTACGCGCCGCCGTGCCAGTGGACCACCACGGGGGCGTCCGCGAGCGGGGTCCGTGGGCGGGCGACGACCACCGGCCGTCCGGCCACCATGACCTTCTGGAACTCCACGCGCCTGTGCATGGACCGGTGCGGTGCGGCCTCCTCACGGGGCCGGGCGAGGGAGGCCAGCAGCTTCTCCTCGGACTCCCACACGTTGGGCAGCACCCGCAGCCCCTGGTCGGTCACCCGCAGCGCGGGGTCCGCCGGGACCAGGACCACGTCCGGCGTCGGCTCCGCAACCTCCGCCAGGACCGGCTCGGCCGTCGCACGGGGTTCCGGGTCGGGGTCCGCGTCCTGCTCCACGGCGTCGTTCCCCGTGGGGGCCGCGGCGTGGCGGCCGTGCCGCTGAGCGCGGTGCCGCTCGGTCTCGGTGCGGGTGTCGGCCGCGGGCTCCTCGCCGCGCGGTGAGTCCGCGCCCGACGCCGCGTGGTGGGCTGCCGCGCCGACGGTCGCCGCAGCCACCGGGGCGGCTACGGCGGGTCCGGTGCGCTGCGCGGGGCGG
>NZ_RBMB01000023.1:0-237 GCF_003989485.1 Kocuria sp. HSID17590
AAGTTGTGACAGAGTAGTAGTTGTGATGGGAGGGCAGACGGTGGTGACAGAGACAGTGAAAGGGTGTGAGGTATGAAACAGGAATAGAGAAGGGAGGATCTGGTTCGCTAACTGATGAGTACAAGGAGTAGGATCCATAAGAGAGGGTGTGGACAGCGAGTGTTGAGATGGAAATTTTAGTTGTGATGAATCAACGAGGACAAGGATGACAAAGATTGGTTTGATTTTTTTTTTTTT
>NZ_RBMB01000024.1:0-54164 GCF_003989485.1 Kocuria sp. HSID17590
TGTACCAGCCCGGGACACGTCCGTCCGAGAGGAGCCCCACGCATGAGCAGCGCAACCACCACCACCGCCCCCTGGGAGCACACGACCGTGCAGGGCCGGGGGCTCTCCTTCCTGACCCTGCTGCGCGTGGAGATCCGCAAGCAGGTGGACACCCGCGCCGGCCGGGGTCTGCTGACCGTGATCGCGGGGCTGACCGTCCTGGCGCTCGTCGCGATCTTGTGGGCGACCGCGGGCACCGGGGCCGAACTGTATGGACTGTTCACCGCCACCATGAGCCCCCAGGGACTGCTGCTGCCCGTGCTCGGCATCATCACGGCGTGCAACGAGTGGAGCCAGCGCACCGCCCTGATCACGTTCACCCAGGAGCCCCGCAGGTTCCGGGTGGTCCTCGCCAAGCTCCTCGCGGCCATGGTGCTCGGCACCGTGGCGGTCGCGCTCGCGTGTGTGCTCGCTCCGCTGGCCCACGTCGTCTCGATGGGCATGGCGGGTCAGCCCGTGTCCCTCGACATGACGTGGAGCCAGCTGGGCGGCGCGTGGCTCTCGCAGATGCTCGCAATCCTGATGGGTGTGGCGTTCGGTCTGGCGCTGCTGTCCGTGCCGCTGGCGATCGTGGCCTACTTCGTCCTGCCCATCCTGTTCACCAGCGTCACCATGCTGTCGCACACCCTGGCGAACCTCGGCCCGGGGATCAACATCACGGTGGCCTCCGCGCCGCTCGCGGAGGGCCTGGACCTGACCGGCGCCCAGTGGTCCCAGCTCGGCACCGCGAGCCTGCTGTGGATCGGGGTGCCCCTGCTGATCGGGATCTGGCGTGTGCTCACGCGCGAGGTGAAGTAGGGCGCCGCGCCCTCTCACTGCACCGACGAGGACCGGCTCCCGCCCTGCTCAGGGTGGGGACCGGTCCTTCTCGTCGGGTCTGTCCGCGGTCCGTGGTCTCCCGGACGGTCAGCGGGCCGCGACGGACCCCGCCCGCTCCATCCGCACCACCTGGTCCGCGAGCTCCGCCACGTCCTCGTCGTCGTGGGTGATGAGCACCGCCGTGCGACCTTCGAGGACCCTGCGAAGCACCTCCCGCATGTGCGGCCGGGCGGCCACGTCCAGCGCGCTCATGGGCTCGTCCAGCAGGATCACGCGCGGGTCCGCCGCGAGCACGCGGGCGATCGCCACCCGCTGCGCCTGGCCGCCGGAGAGCTGCGCCGGGGTGCGCTCGGCGAACTCCTGCGCCCCCACCTCGCTGAGCCACGCCAGGGCACGACGCCGCGCCGTCGCCTTCCCCGCGCCCCTCGCCCGGGGCCCGAACGCCACGTTCTCCAGCATGCTCAGGTGCGGGAAGAGCAGCGGTTCCTGCGCCATGAGGGCGACGCCGCGGCGGTGCGCGGGCACCCACGCGGCCCGTCCGGAGGCGGGGGCGTCCACCACGCGGTGGTCCCCCACCGTCACGGATCCGCGGTCCGGGGCGAGCAGTCCGGCGACGATCCCGAAGACCGTGGACTTGCCGACGCCGTTCGCCCCGATGAGCGCCGCGGTGGCACCGGGCGCCACGGTGAACTCCGCGGTCACGCGCCGTTCCTCGTGAGCCACATCGACCCGCAACCCATACGGCTCGGGGGCGGCGTCCCCAGCGGCCAGCTCAATATCCGCACCATCCCACGGCACACCGGGCACTTCCGCAGCGCTCCGGCCCTCGCCCGCCACCGCGGGCTGCGAACCACCCAGTTCTGCGGTCGGCTTCTGAGGCTCGGTGCCGGTCGGTGCCGCGTGCGAACCGCCCACCTCCGACGTCTCATCCCGCCCGAACCAGTGGGTGAGGTGGGTGCGGAAGCCGGCGCCGCGGCGTCGTCGTGAGGGAGCACTGAGACCGACCACGAGCAGCGCGACCAGGACGAGCAGCAGGGAGAGGGCGACGGCGGCGTCCGGATCCGTCTCGCGCTGGAGGTAGATCTCGAGCGGGAGCGTGCGGGTGACGCCCTGCAGGCTGCCGGCGAAGGTGAGGGTGGCGCCGAACTCGCCCAGGCAGCGCGCGAAGGACAGCGCGGCGCCCGAGAGCACCGCGGGCAGCGTGAGGGGCAGGGTGACGCGGAAGAGCGTACGTGTGGGGGAGGCGCCGAGACCGGCCGCGACCTGTTCGTAGCGCGTGCCGGTGGTGCGCAGGGCCCCCTCGAGCGAGACGACCAGGAACGGCAGCGCCACGAACGTCTGCGCGAGCACCACCGCCACCGTGGAGAAGGCGATGTCCACGCCCAGCAGCCCCAGCGGGCGGCCCAGGAAACCCATGCGGCCGAACGTGGAGAGCAGCGCGATGCCGCCCACCACCGGCGGGAGGACGAGCGGCAGCAGCACCAGCGAGCGCAGCAGCGTGAACCCGCGGGCGGTGGAGCGAGCCAGCACGAGTGCGAGCGGACACCCCAGCACCAGGCACAGCCCGGTGGAGACCACGGCGGTGCGCAGGCTCAGGGAGAGGGCCTCGATCGAGGACTCGCTCGTGAGCAGCTCGCCCAGGTGGAGCCAGTCGATGCGCAGCAGCATGCCGACCACCGGCAGGAGCACGAGCAGCGCCCCTGCCGTGGCCGGCACGAGAACCCACCGGGGGGTCGCGGAGAACCCGCGGGTCACGGGGTGCCGAAGCCCGCGTTCTTCAGGACCTCCTGGCCGCGCTCACCCTTCACCAGCTCCACGAACTCGTCCGCGAGCTCCTTCTGGGGAGCGTCCTTCAGAGCCACGACGGGGTACTTGTTGACCGCCTCGTCCGTCTTGGGGATGTCGATGGACGTGACCTTGTCCCCCGCGGACTTCGCGTCCGTCACGTACACGATCCCGGCGTCCGCCTGACCGGAGGTCACCTTGCCGAGGACGTCCGTGACCGCGTTCTCCTGGCTGACCGGCTTCAGCGTGACGTCGTTGGCCTTCTCCACCTTCTCGGTGGCGGAGCCGCACGGCACCTCGGAGGCGCACGTGACCAGCTTGACGTCCTTGTCCACCACGTCCTGGAACGAGGTGATCCCGGCGGGGTTGTCCTTGGGGACGACCAGGGTCAGCACGTTCGTGGCGAAGATGCTCGGCTCACCCGCCGCGAGGTCCTTGTCCGTCAGCTTCTTCATGTTCTTCTCGTCCGCGGAGGCGAACACGTCAGCGGGCGCGCCCTCGATCAGCTGCTGCACCAGACTCGAGGACCCGCCGTAGTTCACGGTCACGTCCACGCCCGGGTGGTCCTTCTCGAAGTCCTTGGACAGCTCGTCGAACGAGTCCGTCAACGACGCCGCCGCGGAGACAGTGAGCTTCTTGTGCTCCCCCGAGGACGACGACGCCTCCCCGCTGCCCGATCCCCCGCCGCAGCCCGTCAGCACCAGCAGACCCGCCGCGGCCACCGCGGTGACCGCCCCGAGCTTCGACACAGCACTCCTGGTGAACCGTCCCATCAGTTCTTTCCCTCCGTCTCGACGATCACCGCGGTGGACTTCACCACGGCCGTGGCCACGGACCCCGGTGCCAGCCCGAGGTCCTCCACCGCCTCCGTGCTCATCAGCGACACGATCCGGTGCGGGCCGCACTGCATCTCCACCTGGGACATCACAGGGTCCGACTTCACGGCCGTCACCAGCCCCACCAGACGGTTGCGGGCCGAGCTGCGCACGTTCGCGGGGTCCTGCGGCTGAACCGCACTGCGGCGCGCGTACTGGGCGAGCTCCGCCCCGTCCACCACGGTGTGCCCGGCCTCGTTCTTCTGCCCGGTGAGCGTCCCCTGCTCGATCCACCGCCGCACGGTGTCGTCGCTGACACCCATGAACGAGGCGGCCTGGGCTACACGGAGAAACGTCATGCCGCCATGCTAGGCGCAGATGCGGATCGATCCGGGGAATGCAGCCGCGTCTGCGGAACAGGCTCATCCCCCTGGAACGCCAGCCCCGCCGTCGCCCCCGCTGCGGCCCTGTAAAAACTGAGCAAACGCACCAGGAGCGCCCGATTTCCGCGCTTGCTCCGTTGTTGCAGCGCCTCGGGGATGACGACGACGCCGCGCCCCGGCGAGCGCGGCAGCTCACCGGGGCGCGGCGTCGTCGACGGGTAGGGCCTGGCGCGTGTCCACCCACGGGCCCAGCCGGCGCGGCTCACCCGCCCAGGACGGGGCTCACGCGTCCGAGGTCAGCACCTCACTCGTGCGAGAAGTTCGCCTTGCGCTTCTCGGCGAAGGCCGCCATGCCCTCCTTCTGGTCCTTCGTGGAGAACAGCCCGTGGAAGACCCTGCGCTCGTACTGCAGGCCGGCGGCGAGGGTGGTCTCGTACGCGGCGCTGACCGTTTCCACGGCGTGCTGCGTGGCGGGCTTGGACATGCCGCCGATCTTCGCGGCGACCTCCAGTGCGGTGTCCAGCAGGGAGTCGGCGGGGACCACGCGGGAGACGAGTCCGGAGCGCTCGGCCTCCTCGGCGTCCATCTGGCGGCCGGTGAGGATCAGGTCCATGGCCTTGGCCTTGCCCACCGCGCGGGTGAGCCGCTGCGTGCCGCCCATCCCCGGGATGACGCCCAGGGTGATCTCCGGCTGCCCGAACTTGGCGGTGTCCGCGGCGAGGATGATGTCGCACATCATTGCGAGCTCGCAGCCGCCGCCGAGTGCGTAGCCCGCGACCGCCGCGATCTTCGGCGTCCGCAGCCGCGCGAAGCCGTCCCACGCGGCGAAGTAGTCCTCGCGGTACATGTCCGAGGCGGTCTTGGAGCCCATCTCCTTGATGTCCGCGCCGGCGGCGAAGGCCTTCTCGGACCCGGTCAGCACGATCGCCCCGATCGCGGAATCGCGGTCCAGCTCGGTGGCCGCGGCGACGACGTCGTTCATGGTCTGCTCGTTCAGCGCGTTCAACGCCTTGGGGCGGTTCAGGGTGATGACGCCCACGCGCCCCTCGCGGCGGACCAGGATGGTTTCGTAGGTGTTTTCGCTCATGTGGTCAGCATCTCACGACGACGCCGTTCGCCCGCCGTGTGCGGCCGGTCCGGTTCGCGGGCGGGGCCCGCCCGGCGAGAGCCTCCACCCCTCACCAGCCTGCCCGGGAGACGCGGGCCCGGTGCCGCGGCCCGCCGCCAGGGCAACCGGCGTGTGGCAGGGCGCGGGCGGCGTCGTCGTCAACCCCCAGAGCCGGGGCGAAACCGTCACGCGCCGGAAACACGCGCTCGCTAGCATGGCCGCATGCGTGAATTGCAGGCACAGATCATTGCCGAGCTCGGCGTCTCCCCGCGGATCGACCCGGAGCGGGAGGCGGCGCGGCGCGTGGACTTCCTGGCGGACTACCTCCGGGCGACGCACACCAAGGGGTTCGTGCTGGGCATCAGCGGCGGTGTGGACTCCACGCTGGCGGGCCGGCTCGCGCAGCTGGCCGTGGAGAAGCTGCGCGAGGACGAGGTGCCCGCGGAGTTCGTGGCCATGCGCCTGCCCTACCGCACGCAGCACGACGAGGCCGATGCCCAGGCCGCGCTCGCCTTCATCGAACCGGACAGGGTGGTCACGTACGACGTCGCTCCGGCCGTCGACGGGTTCGAGGCCGCCTACGCCGCGGCAACCGGCGAGCAGCTCACCGACTTCACGCGCGGCAACACCAAGGCGCGCGTGCGGATGACCGCCCAGTACGCGGTGGGCGGGGACCACAGCCTGCTCGTGATCGGCACGGACCACGCCGCCGAGTCCATCACCGGGTTCTTCACCAAGTTCGGGGACGGCGGCGCGGACCTGCTGCCCCTGGCCGGGCTGAACAAGCGGCAGAACCGGCAGGTCCTGGAGTACCTGGGGGCCTCCGAGCAGCTCGTGGGCAAGGTCCCCACCGCGGACCTGCTCAACGACAGCCCCGGACGCACGGACGAGGACGAGCTGGGGCTCACGTACGAGAACATCGACGACTACCTCGAGGGCAAGGACGTCCCCGCGGAGGTCGCGGAGAAGCTCGAGCAGATCTACCTGCGCTCCCGCCACAAGCGCACCGTGCCGGTCACCCCGGCGGACTCGTGGTGGCGCGAGGGCTGAGACCGTTCGTGACCGGTGCCGACGACGCCGGGCGCGTTCGCCACGACGCATCGCCCGACGAGGGCTCCGGCTTTCCGGGGCCCTCGTCGTACGCCGCCGTGGCTTGGGTGCCTACGCCTGGACGGCGTCCTTCCCGGGCACAGGCAGAGGTGCCTGGCGGTAGCGCCGGTTGCGCCACGCCAGCAGCGCACCCGCCAGGACGGCGGCCAGGACCGACGCCGTCAGGATCGCCACCTTCGCCTGGTCACCCGCGTCCGCGGCGGGGTCGAAGCTGAGTTCCGAGATCAGCAGGGACACCGTGAACCCGATGCCCGCGAGCAGCGCGATCCCGAGCAGGTCGATCCACCGGATCGAGGGGTCCAGCCTGCCGCCCGTGAGCCTGGTGGTGAGCCACGTGGCACCCATGATGCCCAGCGGCTTGCCCAGCACGAGCCCCGCGACGATGCCGAGCGTGACGGGGGCCGCGAGCGCCGTCGTCAGCCCGCCCCAGCCGCCCACCGCGACACCCGCGGAGAAGAACGCGAAGACGGGCACCGCGAACCCCGCGGACAGCGGGCGGACCCGGTGCTCCAGGTGCTCGGCCAGCTCCACGGGCTCCGCGGAGTTCTTGGCCGCCATGACCGGCACCGCGAAACCCAGCAGCACGCCGGCAACCGTGGCGTGGATCCCGGCCTCGTGGACGAGCGCCCACGTGACCACGGCCAGCGGCACCAGGATCACCCACGCGGCCCACGCGCGGTGCGCGAAGAAGCGAGGGAACCGGTGCGTGAGGACGGCGAACACCGCGAGCGGGACGAGCGCCAGGAGCAGCGGCGGGACGCTGACCCCCTCCGTGTAGAAGACCGCGATGATGGTGATCGCCAGGAGGTCGTCCACCACGGCGAGCGTGAGCAGGAACAGCCGCAGCGCGGGCGGCAGGTGCGAGCCCACGATCGCGAGCACGGCCACCGCGAAGGCAATGTCCGTGGCGGTGGGGATCGCCCAGCCGCCCAGGGTCTCGGGGCTCGCCAGGTTCACCGCCGCGTAGATCAGGGCGGGGACGACGACGCCGCCCACGGCCGCCGCGATCGGCACCGCCGCCTTCCCGAGGTCCCGCAGATCCCCCGAGACGGACTCCCGCTTGAGCTCCAGCCCCACCAGGAAGAAGAAGATCGCGAGCAGACCGTCAGCGGCCCACGCCCCGAGGCTCAGGCGCAGGTGCCAGGGCTCGTAGCCGACCTCGAGGTCCCGCAGGGCGAAGTAGCTCTCCGCAAAGGGTGAGTTGGCCCAGACAATGGCGAGGGCCGCAGCGGCGACCAGGAGGATTCCCGCGACGGTCTCCCTGCGGAGAGCGGTCTGGAGGCGGGAGAAGGGGCCGCCGGACGCGGGGTCGTGCGTCAACGGGTCCTGCACTGCGGAGTCGCTCGTTCCGGCGGTCTCGGGCAGAGCCGTGGCAGGGGTGTCATGTGTACGGGGGTGGTGCGAGGGCATGGAGGTCTCCACTGTCGACGGGCATCACTTGCACTTCGCCGACCAGACTTCCCGGCACACCAGCCAGCAAGGGTAGCAGTCGCGGCGCGCCCGTTCCCGCCGGAGCGCCCTCTGGCTACACTGGCCCCAGTGACACGGGGTGCCGTTGCCCGTCCCGCTCCGTCCGCCCGTCGAGGCGTTCGGAGCAAGGACCGCAGCGGCTGAGATGACACCCGTCGAACCTGTCCAGTTAGTACTGGCGAAGGGATGTCACGGGGCCCGCAGCAGTGGCGCACCGCTTTCTTCGCCGTGAGCCACAGGAGTGAGCATGCGGATCGAGAACACCATCGTCCTGGTCACCGGCGGAGCCCGCGGGCTGGGGGAGCACCTCAGCCGGGCCTTCGCCCGGGAGGGCGCGCGCGTCGTCGTGAACTACCACTCGAGCGAGGAGCGGGCGAACGCGCTCGTCCAGGAACTCGGGGAGGACTGGGCCCTGGCCGTCTGCGCGGACGTGACCGACGCCCAGCAGGTCCGGGACATGGTCGCGCGGGCGCGGGAGCACTTCGGCGCACCCATCACGGTGGCGGTGAACAACGCGCTGGTGGACTTCAGCTTCAACGGGGACGCCCGCCCCACCCTGGACACCCTCACCGCCGAGAACCTGACCCAGCAGTTCGAGGGCGCCGTGGTGGGCGGTCTGAACGTGATGCAGGCGGTGGTCCCGGGCATGGCGGAGGCGGGCGAGGGCCGGATCATCAACATCGGCACCAACCTCTTCCAGAACCCGGTGGTCCCCTACCACGACTACACCGCGGCCAAGGCGGCCCTGCTCTCCCTCACGCGCACCGCCGCGAAGGACCTCGGCCCGCAGGGCATCACCGTGAACATGATCTCCGGCGGTCTGCTGCGCACCACGGACGCGAGTGCGGCCACCCCGGACGAGGTCTTCGACTTCATCGCCGCCGGCACTCCCCTGGGCCGCGTGACCACCCCGGAGGAGTTCGCGGACACCGCCCTGTTCTTCGCCTCGGACTGGTCCCGCGGCGTCACCGGGCAGAACCTGGTGGTCGACGGCGGGCTGGTGGTGGACTGACATGGCGGCACCTTCCGAGCACGACGACGCCGCTTCGCCCGGTCCCGCTCGTACCGCACCCGCGGGAGACGAGCCGTCGGCAACCACCCACGAATCCGATCCGGCGCCGGAGACAGCGGCTGCGGCGTCGTCCGCGGGCAGGCCCGGCCGCCAGCTGCATCTCAACGCGTTCCTCTACGGCGCGGGCCACCACCAGGCCGCGTGGCGTGCGCCGGACTCCTCGGTGGAGCGCCTCACCGACATCACCTACTACGAGGAGCTCGCGCAGCTCGCCGAGCGCGGCCTGTTCGACGCCGTGTTCTTCGCGGACGGGCACAGCGTGGGACCCGTGGCGGACGGCCCGCACTGGGCGCTGGAACCGCTGACCACGCTGTCCGCGATGGCGCGGGCCACCGAGCGCATCGGCCTGGTGTGCACGGTGTCCTCCACGTTCTTCACCCCGTTCCACGCCGCACGGATGCTCGCATCCCTGGACCACATCTCCGGCGGTCGAGCCGGGTGGAACGTGGTGACCTCCATGTGGGACGCAGAGGCCCGCAACCACGGCTACGCGGCCATGCCGCCCAAGGACGAGCGCTACGAGCGGGCGCGTGAGTTCGTGGAGGTGGCCCGCGCGCTGTGGGCCAGCTGGGACACGGACGCCGTCACCGCGGACCGGGAGGGCCAGTGGGCGGACCCCGCCAAGCTGCACCCCGTGAACCACGAGGGTCGCCACTTCCTGGTGGACGGCCCGCTGACCGTCCCGCCGTGCCCGCAGGGCGAGCCGGTGCTGTTCCAGGCGGGCGCGTCCGGACCGGGCAAGGCTCTGGCCGGAGATGTTGCTGAAGGCATATACGCGGTGGCGTACGACCTCCCTGCCGCGCAGGAGTACTACGCGGCCGTGAAGGCCGAGGTGAGCAGGGCGGGGAGGGACCCGGACGCCGTCGTCGTGATGCCGGGACTCGTGACCTACGTGGGCCGCACCCACGAGGAGGCCCTCGCCAAGCAGGACCGCGTGGACCGGCTGCTGCCCGTGGAGCAGTCCCTCGCGCAGCTCTCCACGTTCGTGGAGCAGGACTGCTCCCAGTGGGAGCTGGACGCGCCCGTTCCCCCGCTGCCGCCCCTGGAGAAGTTCACCGGTCCGCAGGGGCGCTACGGCACCATCCTGCGCATCGTCGAGGCCGAGAACCCCACCGTCCGGCAGCTGCTCGGGCGCCTGGCCGCCGGCGGCGGGCACTGCACCATGGTGGGCACGCCGCAGAGCATCGCCGACCAGATGCAGGAGTGGCTGGAGAAGGGTGGTGCGGACGGCTTCAACCTCATGCCGCCCGTGCAGCCGGACTCCCTCGCCGATTTCGTGGACCTCGTGGTCCCGGAGCTGCAGCGCCGCGGCCTGTTCCGCACCCAGTACACCGCCACCACGCTGCGCGGTCACCTCTCGCAGGTCTGAGCCGGGCAGGACGACGCCGCCGCGCCCCGTTCGTGGGGCGCGGCGGCGTCGTGCGGAGACGAGCAGGCGGATCCTGGCTCCGGGTGGAGGCCCGGGTGGAGGCGCAGATCGGGCCCCGGCGACGAGGCGACCGGCGTGGGTGCCGGAACGCGGCGGCGTCGTCCCCTCAGGTCTCCCGGATCACATCAGGGGCCGCAGCGGCGCGAGCACCACCTCGGCCACCCGCGCCATGGGGTGGCGGTCACGCCACGCCGGCGAGGTCAGCTCGTCGCAGTGTGTGCTGTCCGAGAGGAAGACCTTCTCCATCTCCGCGGCGAAGTCCTTGTCCACGATCTCCACGTTGGTCTCGTAGTTGAAGGACAGGGAGAGCCGGTCCAGGTTGGCGGTGCCCACGGTGGACCACTCGCCGTCGATCGTGGCGGTCTTGGAGTGGATCATGCACGCCGCATACAGCAGGATGGTCACCCCGGCCTCCAGCAGCTGGCCGTAGAAGCCCCGGGAGACCCAGTCCGCCACGATGTGGTTCGAGTCCTTGGGCACCATGATCCGCACGTCCACACCGCGGCGGGCGGCGGCCAGGAGCGTGTCCAGGATCTGCTGGTCCGGCACGAAGTACGGGGTGTTGATCCAGATGTGGTCCCTGGCCCGCTCGATCGCGCTCAAGTACATGCCGCGGATGGGATACACCAGCTGGATGGGGAGGTTCGGCGAGACGCGCACCTCCGGATCCCAGTTCTTGGGCGGGATCCACTCGATCGCGTGCTCCGGGGCGCGGTCCTCGTTCCACACGGCAGCGATGGCGTTGCGCAGTCCCCACACCGCCGGGCCGATCTCCCGGATGTGGGTGTCGCGCCAGCGCCGGGAGTACATCGAGCCGATGTTGAAGCCGCCCACGAAGCCGATGTTGTCGTCCACCACCAGGATCTTCGAGTGGCACAGCCCCGAGAAGCGCAGGGGGCCCTTCCAGAACGGACGCCGCACCGCGGGGACGCGGAAGACGTCCACCTTCTCGGAGAACCGGTAGAACGAGTGCGGCACCACGGTGTTCGCGAACCCGTCGTAGATCACGAAGACCTTCACGCCCCGCTCGGCCGCACGGTTCATGCCGTCGAGGAAGCGCTGCCCGATCTCGTCGCCCTTCCAGATGAACGTCTCCATGTGGATCGAGCGCTCGGCACCGTCGATCGCCTCGAGCATGTCCTCGTACACGTCCTCACCGGAGGTGTAGACGGTCATTGCGGAGTCCTGCACCTGCGCGGTGTACGTGCCCGGGCGAGGAGCATCACGCTGCTTGCGCCCGCGCTGCTTCCACCAGTCGACGCCCGCGAGGGACGCAACCACCACGGCCTGCGCCCCGAGCAGCGAGGCCGCCCCCACTCCCGCGGCCTTGAGGATGATCCGACGTTCCCTGATCTCGGCTAGCGCCCGCATTGCGTTCATGACGCCACAGTAGTGCCGCTCACCCCGCAGCCACCACGGTTTCGGGGGCGCCGCCTGGAAGTCGTCCTGGATCCGAGGGTGCGCGGCCCTCCCGACGACGACGTCGCACGGCCGGTTTCTCAGGGCCCGCGCGGGTGGCTACCGTGGGGAGCATGAGAATCGCCACGTGGAACGTGAACTCCATCCGTGCCCGCGCCGACCGCATCGAGGCGTGGCTCGACCGTTCGGACGTGGACGTCCTGGCCATCCAGGAGACCAAGGCCAAGGACGAGAACTTCCCGTGGGAGCTCTTCGAGTTCGCGGGCTACGAGGTGGCGCACTTCGGCGTGAACCAGTGGAACGGCGTCGCCATCGCCTCCCGCGTGGGGCTCAAGGACGTGGAGCGAACCTTCCCTGACCAGCCCACGTTCGGCAAGCCCGGCCAGGAGCCCGCCCAGGAGGCCCGGGCGATCGCCGCCACGTGCGACGGCGTGCGGATCTGGTCCCTCTACGTGCCCAACGGGCGCGGGCTGGAGGATCCCCACATGCCGTACAAGCTCGAGTGGCTGCGGGTGCTCGAGGGCCACGCCAGGCAGTGGGTGCAGGACGATCCGGACGCGCAGATCGCCCTGGTGGGCGACTGGAACGTGGCCCCGCGGGACGAGGACGTGTGGGACATCCAGCTCTTCAAGGACGGCGGATACACGCACGTCAGCGAGCCGGAACGCGCGGCGTTCAACGCGTTTGTCGAGGACGCCGGCTACCAGGACGTAGTCCGGCCCCGCCATCCCGGCCCCGGTGTCTACACCTACTGGGACTACACACAGCTGCGCTTCCCCAAGAAAGAGGGCATGCGCATCGACTTCCAGCTGTGCTCCCCCGCCCTGGCCGCTCGGGTGACGGACGCGTGGATCGACCGTGACGAGCGCAAGGGCAAGGGCGCGTCCGACCACGCACCCGTCGTGATCGAGATCGACTGACCGTGCCCCTCCTCAACGTGGGCAGCGCGTACCGCAGCGTCACCGGTTCACCCATCCGCTTCGCCCTGCGGATCTACGTGCCCCAGCAGGAGCTCGACGCGGCCTACGCCCCTGGCATCCCCCGCGCCATGGACCCGTTCACGGCCGGGGTGCACGAGTTCTCCGAGCAGCTCGCCCGGCTCGCCGACACCACCCAGCCCCTGCTTCCGCCCGCACACGAACCGCTGTGGACCATGCCGTTCTCCACCGCACCGGCCGGGGCGCGGCGTGTGGCCTCGGGCCGTGGGGGGGACTTCCCGGTCTTCCACCCCGCCCAGCGGCTTCGACGCTCCCTGCGCCTGTTCACCGCCGCCGAGGACGAGAACAGCGCCCAGCTGCTCCCCCTGCTCGTTCCCGAGAAACAGGTTGAGGCGGCCGCCAAGGCCACTTCTCGTGAGGCGTTCCTGCCCGTCTACACGCGGGAGTCCGCCTACGTGGTGCCCCTCGCGTGGTTCGCCGCGTTCGAGCCCGAGGACCACGTGTCCTCCCACCACTCGGGCCACGAGGTGCACCGGTTGATAGTCCCCGCGGACACCGCCGCGGCCCGGGTGGCTGGGGCCGCCCGGGCCGTGGAGGACGCCGCCCGATCCGTCACGCGGATGCCACGCTCCTCCGGGGCCGCCCGGGGCCAGGCCGGCGAGGACCTGTCCAGGGAGGATCCGTCCGGTGAGAATCCTTCCGGGGCGGGCCCGTCCGACGAGGTCGGAGACGTCCCCGAGGAGGCGCAGCAGGCCGCCGCGTTCGCCCAGGACCTCGCCCGCCTCGGACGCTGGTTGGAGGCGTTCAGCCCCGCCTCCGTGCTGAGCCTGGACTACGGCTCCGTGGCGGACCGGCTCCAGCCGGACGAGAGCCCCCGGGACATGTCCGACGCCGTGGAGCTGCTGCGCGACGGCGACTTCGGCTCCGCCACCGCGGCGCTGCGCCGCATCTTCGTGCGCTGGGCCCCGCTCGCCCACCTGCAGCAGGCGAACTGACGCGCGAGAGGCGGCGAAGCGACGTCGTCACCGCCCCTCTACCCCGTCAAAGTGCAGCTTTTGACACAAATCGGCCCCGAAGTGTCGATTGCTGCACTAAATGTGTGCCCTCTCAGCCACAGACCCGCTTCAGATGACCCAGCCACATCTCTCGACGCAGAGGCATCTTCAGGTCATCCCAGGTGATCACCCGTACATCCCACCCGGCGTCGCGGAGCAGCGTGAGCCTGTGCATCTCGTCCCGGTACTGCTGGACTTCTCGGGCGTGGACGGCGCCGTTGTACTCCAGGGCAACCCCTGCACCGTCCCCCACGCCGGGCCAGGCCAGGTCCAGGACGAATCTCTGCCCCGCAACCTCGACCTCGTGGTTGAGGATCGGTTCAGGCAATCCGCTGCGCACCGCGATCAGACGAGTGAGCGTTTCAGCCGGGGACCAGCACGGGGACCGCGCGTCCTCCCAGGCTCGGCGCAGCCGCACCGCGCCGTAGGAGCGCGGGGGCAGCTGGTCGAGACATTCCTGGACGCGCTCCGGCGGGAAGACACACCGTTTCGCGGTACCAGGACAACCGAACTCCGTGGAGATGAGCGCGTCCAAACACGCGGTGATGCGCCAGGGTGCCAGATCCCGGGAGATCACCGCCAAGGATTCCACGGGATGAGCCACAGCGCTCGACCACGGCCCGGGCAGGAGTGCGAGCCCCTTCGATGCGCCTATCCTGATGCCCTCCTGACGTGTCTGCACACGCGCATCCCGCCAGAAGAGGTGCACGCGCTGGCGCTGGGCGGCCAACCCGGCCGGTGACACCGGTGCCGTGCTCCCCAGCAGGCGTTCGATCCAGGGGTCGGTTCCCCCGACCGGAAGTTGCAGCAGCTCGAGCCCGTGGACCCCGCCCACGGCCAGCCGTGCGCCGGGACGACCCAGGTGCTTTTGCAGCAGCACGGCTCGTTCCATCGGAGACGGCGGAGTTTCCCGGACCACCCACAACCCCCTCGCCAGCTGGTGCATGTGTGGTTTCTTCGCCACGCGGGATGCGACGCCACCAGCTTCAAGGGTGGTGATCACGGTGGGTTCCGGGCCGAACAGGAGGGGCCTCTGGTGGTACAGCATGTCCGGACTGTAGGTGCTACCGCGTGCGCTCAGACCGGTTGTCCACAGTCTGGTGAGGACGCCTGCCGTTTTTAGTGCAGCTTCTGACAGATGCGGGACCTCAAACGTCAGAAGCTGCACTTTCGACAGAGGGTGGCAGCAGAGGGGGCGGGCGGGCAGAGGGCGACAGCGGGGGCGGGGCCCGGCGTAGCCTGGGGCACGTGTCTTCTTCGCGAGCAGTTTTCTCAGCCCCGGCCGGTTCAGAGTGGTGGCGCGACGCCGTCATCTACCAGGTGTATCCCCGCTCCTTCAAGGACTCCAACGGGGATGGCATGGGTGATCTCGGCGGTGTCACCGAGAAGCTGCCGTACCTCAAGGACCTGGGGGTGGACGCCGTCTGGCTCTCCCCCTTCTACCTCTCGCCGCAGCACGACGCCGGCTACGACGTCGCGGACTACCGCACCGTCGATCCGCGCTTCGGCTCCCTCGAGGACTTCGACCGCATGCGCGAGGAGGCCCACCGGCTGGGTCTGAAGATCATCGTGGACCTGGTCCCCAACCACACCTCCGAGGACCACGAGTGGTTCCAGGCCGCTCTCGCCGCCGGCTCGGGCTCACCCGAGCGCGAGCGCTACATGTTCCGCGAGGGCACCGGCGAGAACGGCGAGCTGCCGCCCAACAACTGGAAGTCCCTCTTCGGCGGCGCCGCGTGGTCCCGCGTGCCGGACGGGCAGTGGTACCTGCACCTCTTCGACTCCTCGCAGCCTGACCTGAACTGGGAGAACCCGGAGGTCTGGGAGGAGTTCCGCGCCATCCTGCGCTTCTGGCTGGACCGCGGCGCGGACGGCTTCCGCGTGGACGTGGCCCACGGCATGATCAAGGCGGACGGCCTGCCGGACTGGGACGAGCAGGTCCACATGGTCGAGGGCACGGACGCCTCCGAGGACGACGACGCCGCGGCCACCCGCCCCACGGACGTCGCCTCGGCGTCGTCCGCGGATTCCGGGAACGACGACGCCGCTGAGCCCGGTCCTGAGACGGTCGGCGCCGAACAGGGTGTCCCCGCACAGGGCGACCCCGCGGCTGGTAGCGCCGGGGGCGCCGTCGCCCCCGCAGCCGACGCCGAGGAGGACGCCCCCGCCAAGACGATGGACACCGGCCCGTACTTCGACCAGGACGGCGTCCACGAGATCTACCGCGACTGGAACCGTGTGCTGCAGGAGTACCCGGGCGAGCGGATGCTGGTGGTGGAGGCGTGGGTGGGCCCGGCGTCGCGGCTGGCACGCTACGTGCGGGAGGACGAGGCGCAGCAGGCGTTCAACTTCGACTTCCTGGTGGCCGGGTGGCACCGGGACCGCATGCGGGACACCATCGAGACCTCTCTGCGCGCGAACGCCGAGGTGGGCGCGCCGTGCACGTGGGTGCTCTCCAACCACGACACGGTCCGCCACCCCTCCCGCTACGGCCTGAGCTCGCGCACCGCATACCCCAACGGCATCGGCGCGCAGGACGAGCAGCCCCACCACGGGCAGGGCCTGCGCAGGGCCCGGGCCGCCGCGCTCGTGGAGCTGTCCCTGCCGGGGTCGGCGTACGTGTACCAGGGGGACGAGCTGGGCCTGCCGGAACACACCGAGCTTCCCGACGAGGCCCGCCAGGACCCCACGTTCCACCGCACCCTGGGCGCGGAGCTGGGGCGCGACGGCGCTCGCGTGCCTCTTCCCTGGTCCCCCGTGGGCGAGGGGCTGGGTTTCGGTCCCGCTCCGTGGCTGCCCCAGCCGGAGTCCTTCGCCGAGATCACGGTGGACCACCAGCTCGGTGATCCGCAGTCCACCCTGAACCTCTACCGGAGGGCCCTGCGGCTGCGCCACGAGCTCGGCCTGGGGGCCACCGGCTTCGCATGGCATCCGCTGAGCGAGGACGAGCAGGGCATCCTCGCCTACGTGCTCCCGCGCGCTGAGGGCGACATCCTGGTGGCCGCCAACCTGGGCGAGTCCGCCGTGGGCTTCGAGGAGCTCTCCCGCGGCGAGCTGCTGCTCGCAAGCGGTCAGGACGCCGTGGTGGGTGACCGCCTGAGCGTGGACAGCGCGGTGTGGCTCAAGCTCTGAGCGGCTGACGCGGCGCGCACGGCCGGGCGGAAGGCAACCCCTCCGCCCGGCCGCACTCATGCGCAGGACCCGTGCCGGACCTGCACCGTACGCACACGGCGCGTGTACCTGCCCACGGCGCAGAGGGGGCTCGTGACCCTCCCCCACGCGGACGGGGGTTCCGAGGCGAAGCGCTCGGCGGGCACCTGTGCGGCTCAGCCGGACGGCGTGCTCGCGCAGTTGGCCTGCAGCCACGACTCCGCGGGGTCCAGGGCCCGGTGCAGCCGTACGGCCTCGCGGGGCTGGAGGGTGTCGCCGGCGTCGTCGAGGATGGACTGGACGTCGTCGAACGCCGGTCGCACGGCGTCCGGGAGGTGGTCACGCACGGAGGTGAGAGAGTCGCGCGCCTGGCCGAGGGCGCCGTCGTCCCCCTCGTCCCCGTCGCCGTCCTGGTCCGTGAGGGGCAGCAGCTCCAGCCCGCTGTAGGCCTCGGCCACGTCGAAGCAGGTGGTGGTGTCCGTGTGCCCCTGGGGGGTCGCCGCCGCGGCCGAGGGAGAGGGCGAGGAGGAAGCGGGGACCAGGTCGATGGTCGTGGCCTGGGTCCTGTGGACGCTGCACCCGCTCACCAGGGCGGCGACGACGAGTGCCGTCGCTCCCGCGCACAGCGCTCGCGCTCGCTGGTCCATGCCCGGTCCCTTCCCACGTTCCCCGCTGCCCGGAGGCCCGCTCGTTCACGTCCGCCAGGTTCGGCGACGGAGCGGGGTCCGGTGGGCCCCACGCTAGGGCGCGAACCTCCGTGCAGGCTGGGGGTGGGGTGGCCGGCAGATGTGCCCGGGAGTGAGAAGAACCCCCGCGTGTAGAAGCCACGCGAGGGTTCAGTGGCTCCGACCGGCGTCGATCCGGTGACCTTACGATTTTCAGTCGTACGCTCTACCAACTGAGCTACAGAGCCAGGCACACGCCGGGGTGAAACCCACGGTGATATGCCGCGACGGCGCGAAAAGTTGCCTTTTCATCGCCGCCTGAGCGACCCTGACGGGACTTGAACCCGCGACCTCCGCCGTGACAGGGCGGCGCGCTAACCAACTGCGCTACAGGGCCTTGATTGTTTCCAACGAGAGAAGATCTTACCAGGACAACCGACTCACTGTGCAAATCGGCGCCCCCGCGGGAGCCCCCGTGGGAAAACGTACCCCCAACGGGATTCGAACCCGTGCCGCCGCCGTGAAAGGGCGGTGTCCTAGGCCGCTAGACGATGGGGGCCAGAACCTCCTCCGAGTGGTGACAGGCCACCCCTCGGACGATGGACCGTCAGTAGCTTAGAGGGAAGGTGCCGTCTTTCACAAACGGGCCGTGAGCCTGCGGAGCCCGCAGCGGGAGCCCTGTGACGACCGCGCGCTCCGGCTCCCTGCCCGGCCGCGGACGGTTCAGATGCCCAGGTCCGGGCGGTCCTGCAGCCGGGGGTCCTCGAAGCACGGGACGATCATGGCCGGGCCCACACAGTTGTGCAGCACGCCCTGGGACGTGGAGCCCAGCAGCATCCCGGCGAAGCCGCCGCGCCCGCGGGTTCCGGTGACCACCAGCTGGTTCTGCGCGGAACGCTCCACGAGCACGTGGATGGGAGATCCGTCCGCGAGCACGCCGGTGATCTCCAGATCCGGGAAGTGCCCGCGCAGCCACTCGACGCTGGCGTCCACCGCGTTCTGGACCTGTCCGCGCAGGTCGTCGAAGTCCACCGGGGAGGGCAGCCACACCGAGGACCCGGACTCGGAGGGCGCGGCGCACACCACGGTCAGCGGCACACCGAGCTGCTCGGCCTCCTCCGCGGCCCACAGCATGGCGGCGCTGGCCCGCTCGGAGCCGTCCGAGCCCACGGTCACGCCGTCCACGAACGCTCCGTGGCGGCTCACGTTCTCGTGGAGCCGGTACTCGGTGCCCCACTGCAGGGGGATGATCCCCACGGGGCAGTGCGCGTGCGCGGGAACGGCCGTGGAGACCGAGCCCAGCAGCCGTCCGATCAGGCCCCCCCGGCCTCGGGAGCCCAGCACCAGCAGCTGCGCGTCCCTGCTCAGCTCCACGAGCACGCCGGAGGGGTCCCCGGCCTCGACCGTGGACCGGACGTCCACGTCCAGCTCTGCCACGCGGCGTCGGGCGTCGTCCACGAGCTCCTGCACGGCGCGGTTCATGGCGGCGTCGTCGAACGCGGCGTAGCCGACGTCGAAGGTGGAGCCCCCGACCATCGGCACCGAGTAGGCGGTCACCACGTGCAGCGGCGCCCCGCGGCGGTGGGCCTCCCGGGCGGCCCAGTGCAGGGCGGCCAGGCTCTGCTCGGAACCGTCCACACCCACGACGATCTCGGCCTCACGTGCGTTCATGGTGCTCCCTCCCTGGGCAGGATGTCCTGGTTCCAGCCTAGTCGCGTGCTCCCCCGCACCGCGGAGGCGGTGAGATGATGGACGCGCCCCGGGCGTGCTCCGCGCAGCGCGCCCCGGAGGACGACATCGAGGGGCCGAACCCCCGGAACGGAGGCGAACCGTGAGCGCAAGATCCGAGCAACCCACCATGACGGCGCAGGTCAGGGGCGGCACGTGGCGGTCGTGGGGCGGCAACCTCAGCATCGAGCCGGCCGTGACCGTGCGCCCCACGGACTCGGACCAGGTGCTGCAGGTTCTCCAGGAGGCCGCCTCGCAGGGCGTGGCGGTGCGCCCCGCCGGGTCCGGGCACAGCTGCTCCCCGCTGGTCCCCACCGGGGGCGTGCTGCTGGACACCTCCGCGCTCAAGGGTCTGGTGTCCGTGGACGAGGACCGCCAGCGGGTCACCGTGTTCGCCGGGACCACCCTGCAGGAGCTGAACGTGGTCCTGGAGCAGCACGGGCTGGCGCTGGCCAACCTCCCGGACTCCTCGCACATGAGCGTGGGCGGGGCGCTGGCCACGGGCACCCACGGCACCGGGCTGGGCCAGCCGTCCCTGGGTGGGCAGGTGATCGGGCTGAGCCTCGCGACCCCGGAGGGCGAGCTGATCTCCTGCTCCGAGACCCACCGCCCCGAGCTGCTCGACGCCGCCCGGGTGAACCTGGGCGTGCTGGGCGTGGTGGTCTCCGTGACGTTCCAGTGCGTCAACGCCTTCCGGCTGCACTGCGCCGAGTTCCGCGAGCCGATCGGATCCCTGCTGGACACCATGCAGGAGCGGATGTCCGCCGCGGACCACTTCGAGTTCTCGTGGATGCCGGGCACCACCGTGGCCCACACCCGCATCCTGAGCCGGCTGCACCGCCTCCCGGACACCTACACGCGCCCCGCCTCGCCCATCTCCCGGGCGCTGCGCCGCGCGGACGACGCCGTCCTGCGCACCTCCCTGACCGCCGGGCTGGGCCGCGTGGGGAACCTGATCCCGCGCGCGGTGGGCCGGCTCAACCGGATCGAGTCCCTCGCGGAGAGCTCCCGGCGCTACACGGACGTGTCCTACCGTGTGTTCACGGTGGCCCGCCCGGTGCGCTACGTGGCCGCCGAGTACGCCCTGCCGCTGGAGGCCACCGCCTCCGCGGTGCGGGAGCTGCGCACCCTGGTGGACGCGCACGTGTACGACCTCGCGTTCCCCATGACCGTGCGCTGCTCCCCGCCGGACCAGGGGCACCTCTCCCCCGCGGGAGGCCGGTACACGGGGTGGATCAACCTGCGCCAGTACGGCCGGCGCCCCAGCCAGACCTTCCTCACCGCCGCGGAGCAGATCCTGGTGGACCACGGCGGCCGTCCCCACTGGGGCACGCTGCACACCCGCACCGCCGCGGACCTCGCACCGCAGTACCCCCGCTGGGACGAGTTCCTCGCGCTGCGCGCCGAGCTCGACCCGCAGGGCCTGCTGCTCAACGACCACACGCGCGCGCTGCTGGGCGTCTGAGCCCGGGCCCCTGAGCCCAGTTCTCTGAGCGCGGGGCGCTGAGTTCGGGTTTCGCCTGGGACGACGACGCCGCGTGGCACAGACCGCGCGCCCACGGGCCCGGACGTGCGCAACCGGGCGGGGCGAGCGCCGTCGGGCCATCCCGATCCGGCACCCACCCCGCCCGGTCCACGGACGGTGCGGAAGCGGCTACTTCCCCGCGGACTCCCCGCGGGAGACCGCAACCATCTCGTCGCGCTCCACGACCTTCACGCGTTCGCGCGGGTTGCCCTGGGCGTCCTGCGAGGCCTGGCCGAGCCCCTGCTCGTGCTCGTCGAGGGTGAGCCAGCCCTCCCACGTGGTGTAGGGCACGCCCTTCTCCTCGAGCAGCCCCACCACGGCCTCGGGCTCGGGGTTCTCGGGGTCCGCCAGGGAGGCGTGGTCCTCGATCAGGTGGTTCACGGTCTCCAGCGCGTCCGACTTGGTGGCACCGATCAGGCCCACCGGTCCGCGCTTGATCCAGCCGGTGGCGTACACGCCGGGCAACGGGGCGCCGTCGGCGTCCACCACGCGGCCCTCCTCGTTGAGGATCACTCCGCGCTCGGGGTCGAAGGGCAGCTCGGGCAGCGGCGAGCCCAGGTAGCCGATCGCGTGGTAGACGGCCTGCACCGGGTACTCCGTGTACTCGCCGGTGCCCGTGACGGAGGCGTCCCCGTTGAGGCGGGTGCGCTCCATGCGGATGGCCCGCACCTTGCCGTTCTCGTCCCCGAGGATCTCCTCCGGGGTCTGCAGGAAGTGCAGGTGCAGCCGGCGGGAGGCCGTCTTGGGCGAGCCGTCCTCGCGCCACTTCTGCAGGGTCTTCATCATGACCTTGGTCTGGTTGTTCTCCGCCATGGCCTTCTCGGAGGCCTCGTCGAACTGGAAGTCCTCGTCGTAGACCACGATGTCCACGTCACGGGACTTGGCCAGCTCCCGCAGCTCCAGGGGCGTGAACTTGATCTGCGCGGGACCGCGGCGGCCGAAGATGTGCACGTCCGTGACGGGAGACTTGCGCAGCCCCTCGTACACGTTCTCTGGGATCTCGGTGACGAGCATGTCCTCGGCGTGCTTGGACAGCACACGGGCCACGTCCAGGGCCACGTTGCCGTTGCCGATCACCGCGATCTCCTTGGCCTCCAGCGGCCAGGTGCGGGGGTAGTCCGGGTGCCCGTCGTACCAGGCGACGAAGCGGGCGGCGCCGTAGGAGCCGTCCAGGTCCGCGCCGGGAATGTCCAGCGGGGCGTCGTTGACGGCGCCGGTGGCGAAGATGACGGCGTCGTAGTGGGTCAGGAACTCGCCCAGGGTGATGTCCCGGCCGTACTCCACGTTGCCGAAGAAACGGATGTCCCCGCGGCTGAGGATCGAGCGCAGCGCGGTGACGATCCCCTTGATGCGGGGGTGGTCCGGTGCCACCCCGTAGCGGATGAGGCCGAAGGGGGTGGGGTAGCGGTCGAAGAGGTCAACGCTCACCTCGAGCTCACCCTCGCGCACCGCCTCGGTCTTGGTGATCATGTCCGCGGCGTAGATGCCGGCGGGGCCTGCACCGATCACGGCCACGCGGAGCGGGCGGCGGGTGGTGGGTGTTGTCACGGTGGCGCTGTCCTTTCGACACGCACGCGGGTCTCACGTGCTTGCTGGGGTCTTCGATCCACGGTAGTGAATCGTGGTGAGTGTTGCCTAACCTGTGCCCCCGCGGGGCCGCAACGGCGCCCATCTGCGGGGTGTGGGCGCGGGGCCGACGTAGTATTTCTACACAAAATCCGCCGTCGTCTCCGTACGGTGGGTCACGTCCGCGCTCACCCGCACGCCAGTGAGGATCCCCATGCCGTCAGCCACGCCACCAGCCACTCGCGCCGAGCCCCGCGGCGGGCTGGACCGTTTCTTCTCCATCACGCGGCGCGGCTCCACCGTGGGACGGGAGGTGCGCGGCGGCGTGGCCACCTTCATCGCCATGAGCTACATCGTGGTGCTCAACCCGCTGGTGCTCGGCTACGGCCAGGACGCCGCCGGCAACACCCTGGGCGGCGCGCGCGTGGCCGCCGTGACGGCCCTGGTGGCCGGCGTGATGACCATCGTCATGGGCGTGTGGGCCCGGTCCCCGTTCGGCATGGCCGCGGGGCTGGGCGTAAACGCGTTCCTCGCCGTCACCATCGCCACCAACCCGGGGCTCACGTGGCCCGAGGTGATGGGCCTGGTGATCTGGGCCGGCGTGATCATGGTGGTGCTGGTGCTCACCGGTTTCCGCACCGCCGTGTTCAACGCGGTGCCGGCGTCGCTGAAGACGGCCATCGTGGTGGGCATCGGACTGTTCATCGCCCTGATCGGCTTCGTCAACGCCGGGTTCGTGCGCCGCATGCCGGACGCCGCCGGGACCACCGTGCCGGTCCAGCTGGGCAGCGGGGGCCAGCTCTTCGGCTGGCCCACCCTGACCTTCGTGGTGGGGCTGCTGCTGACGGTGGCGCTGATGGTGCGCAACGTGAAGGGCGGAATCCTGATCTCGGTGGTGCTCACCACCGTCCTGGCGCACGTGCTGGAGGCGGTGGCGCCCTCCGGTTCCTCCACCGAGAGCGCGCACGGCTGGTCACTCGTGGTGCCGTCCACCCCGGACGGGTTCTTCGGCCTCCCGGACCTCTCGCTGCTCGGTGCGGCGGCGCCCCTGGAGGCGTTCAAGCAGCTCGGGGCGATCTCCTGCCTGCTGCTGATCTTCACCATCCTGCTGTCCGTGTTCTTCGACGCGATGGGCACGATGGTCGGGCTCTCCCAGCAGGCCGGTCTCGTGGCCGAGGACGGTCAGATCGAGCACGTGGACCGCGTGCTGCTCGTGGACGCGCTGGGTGCCGTTGCCGGTGGCGCCGGGTCCGCGTCCTCCAACCAGATCTTCGTGGAGTCCTCCACGGGCATCGCCGACGGCGCCCGCACGGGTCTCGCGAACGTCGTCACGGGCGCACTGTTCCTGGCTGCGATGTTCCTGACGCCACTGGTCAGCCTGGTCCCGTTCGAGGCCGTGGCCCCCGCCATGGTGGTCGTGGGTTTCCTGATGGCCCGCAACGTCGTCGACATCGACTGGCAGGACTGGGGCGTGGCCGTGCCCTCCTTCCTGACCTTCGCCGTCATGCCGTTCACCTACTCCATTGCGGACGGCATCGGCGCGGGCTTCGTCTCCTACGTCTTCATCCGCCTCGTCCAGGGCCGCGCGAAGGACATCCACCCGCTGATGTACGTGGTGGCACTGGCCTTCGTGATGTTCTTCGGCGTGGGCGTCATCGAGGGCTGGGCGGCCTGACGCCCGTTCCCTGACGACGACGCCGCTCGCGGCCTCCCCGCGCCCGTCGCCCGGGCTCCGGCGGCGACGGCGCTACGCGGCGTCGTCGCCGCCCGCCACCGGGCCCTCGGGGACCGGGTCCGCGGGCTTGTCGTGCCACGGCTGCGTGCCGGCCGCGAGCTCACGGCACCACGCGGTGTCCTTGTACTGCGCGGGCAGGGATCCGCCGAGCAGCTCGCGGGCCAGGGCGGCCGCGTCCGCCGAACCGGCCCGCGGCAGGGGCGCGTGGGAGGCGGCGAGCACCACGTTGCCGTAGCGGCGCCCCTTGAGCATCGCGGCGTCCGCCACGGCGGCCACGTGCTCGAAGACCTCCAGCAGCGCCGCGATCTCCGCGCGCGTCCCCTTGAGGTTGCGGGTGTCCCCCACGTTGAGCAGGTAGAGACCGGCCGGGGCCATCACCCGGTCCACGTGGTGCGCGAACTCCAGTGTGCGCAGGTGCCCAGGCGTCTGCTCACCGGCGAAGACGTCGCGGATCACCAGGTCCCGTGACCCCTCAGTGAGGGACTCGGTCACCGCGCGGGCCTCTCCCACCCGGATCCGCAGCAGGGGCGCGCGGGCCAGGTCCAGCCACTCGCGCACCAGGCGGGCGAGGGCGGCGTCGAGTTCCACGACCACCTGCCGCGCCTGCGGGTAGCGCCACGCGAGGTAGCGGGCCATCGAGCACGCGCCGCCGCCCAGGTGCAGCACGCGTAGCGCGGTGGGATCCAGGCGGGAAGAGACGTGCTCCTCGGCCACCGTGGAGAACCAGCGCATGTACTCGAACTCCAGCTGCTCCGGGTGGTCCGGAACGATGTGCGAGGACGGCACCCCGTTCACGCGCAGCACCCACGCGCCGGGCACGTACGTGTCCTGCTGCAGCTCCACAGTGCCGGTGTCCGTGACCCAGGTGCGCTCCACGAGACCGGGGGCGTCCGACGACGTCACCCGCGCGGGTTCAGCAGCCTGCTTCCGGTTCTTCTTCTGGCCCTTCCTGCTCACAGAGCGCGGCGAGGGGTCACTGTCGGCCGTCCGCGGACGGCTCGCTCCGCCCGGCGGCGTGCTTGCCTGCCGTCTGTCCGCCGCTCTGTCCTGCGGCGCCGTCGGAACCGCCGGAGGTGATGCCGCGGCGCTCCTTCGAGCGGCCAAGTTCGTGGCTGTGCAGCGCGGACTCCAGGCGCTCGAGCTTGCCCGTGAGCTCACCGGTGTGGCCGGGGCGGATGTCCGCCTTGAGCACGAGCGAGACGCGCGGGCCGTACTCGGCCACGGCGGCGGTGGCCTCCTTGACCACCGCCATGCACTCGTCCCACTCACCCTCGATGGTGGTGAACATGGAGTCGGTGCGGTTGGGCAGCCCGGACTCGCGCACCACGTGGACGGCCGCGGCGACGGCGTCGTGGACGGAGGCATCGGGATTGTCCCCACCGCTCGGGGAGACTGAGAAGGCAACCAGCATGTGACCAGTGTGGCACCGGCACTGCGCGGGCGCGACCCCCGCCCCGGTCCATAGACTGGAGGCACAGCCGACCGATCGCGAGGGAGCACGTTCCATGACGCAGGGCATCTACATTTCCGCCATGACACCGCGGAGCGGCAAGACGCTGGTGGCGCTGGGCCTCGCGGACACCATGTTCAAGCGCACGGACGCCCTGGGCTTCTTCCGCCCGGTGTTCGACGGTGCGGCGCCGGAGGACGACTCCGTCCTGCAGCTGATGAAGCGCACGTTCGACCTGCCCGACTCCCGCTGCCGGGGTGCGGTCTCCCTGGAGCGCTGCCGCGAGATCCTCGCTTCCGGGGACCACGACGAGCTCGACTCCGCCGCCATGGCCGTGTACTCCGAGATGGCCCGCGAGTGCGACGTGATCCTGGTGGACGGCACGGACCTGGTGGCGCACAACGCCGCCACCGCGGAGTTCGACCTCAACGCCCGCCTGGCCAACAACATGGGCTGCTCGGTGGCCGCCGTGATCAGCGCGCACGACTCCGAGCGGGTCAAGGACGTCCTGAACGCGATCGACGTGACCCGCACCGAGCTGCGCCAGGCCGGGTGCGACATCTACGCGGTGGTCGTCAACCGCGCGGACCCCGCGCACGTCGAGGAGATCCGCCGCAACGCCAAGCCCGGGGACCACAACCTCCCGGCCTACGTGATCCCGGAGCTGCCCGCGATCTCCAACCCCACCGTGGCCGAGCTCGTGGACGCCCAGGGCTACGCCACGGACTTCAACGAGAGCTCCCTGGACCGTGACATCAAGGCCGTGAAGGTGGCCGCCATGACCGCGGGCAACTTCCTGGACCAGATCGCGGACGGGGACCTGGTGATCACCCCCGGGGACCGGACGGACGTGGTCTCCGCGACCCTGGCGTCGTCGTTGGCCCCCACCCTTCCGGCGCCCGCCGGGATGCTGCTCACGGGCGGGTTCCGGCCCGCGGGCGCCGTGGGATCCCTGCTCGGCGCCGCGCCGTTCCCGGTGCTGGTGACCGAGCAGGACACCTTCTCCACCGCGCAGTCCGTGGCCTCCACCCGCGGCACGCTGGCCGGCGCGCACTCCCGCAAGATCGCCGCGGCGCGCGGCGCGTGGGCCGAGTACGTCGACAGCGACGAGCTCGCGGGCCGGCTCACCCTGCCCCGCCCGGTCAGGCGCACGCCCCTGCGGTTCCTGCACGAGCTCGTGGAGTCCGCGCGCGCGGACCGCAAGCACGTGGTGCTGCCGGAGGGGGACGACCCCCGCATCCTGCGCGCGGCGGAGATGATCCACCGCCGCAACTTCTGCGACCTCACCGTGCTCGGCGAGCCCGAGGCGGTGCGGACGCTCGCCCAGTCCGAGGGCATCGACCTGGACTTCGACTCCGATGGCCTGAACCTCGTGGACTTCCAGCACGACGACGCCCTGCGCGAGAAGTACGCGGACGAGTACGTGCGGCTGCGCTCCCACAAGGGCGTGAGCAGGGAGCAGGCCCTGGAGCGCATGGCGGACGGCTCCTACTTCGGCACCATGATGGTGCAGATGGGGGACGTGGACGGCATGGTCTCCGGCGCCGCCCACACCACCGCGAACACCATTCGGCCCGCCCTGGAGTTCGTGAAGACGCGCGAGGGCGTGAACATCGTCTCCTCGGTGTTCTTCATGCTGCTCGCGGACCGCGTGCTCGTCTACGGCGACTGCGCCGTGAACCCCAACCCGGACGAGCAGCAGCTCGCGGACATCGCGCTGGCCTCCGCCCAGACCGCCCGCGAGTTCGGGGTGGACCCCCGCGTGGCCATGCTCTCCTACTCCACCGGCGGCTCGGGCTCCGGGGAGGACGTCGAGCGGGTGCGCGCCGCCACAGAGCTCGTGCGGGAGGCCCACCCGGACTTCGAGGTGGAGGGCCCCATCCAGTACGACGCCGCCGTGGACGCCTCGATCGCCAAGTCCAAGCTCCCGGGCTCGCACGTGGCCGGCCAGGCCACCGTGTTCGTCTTCCCGGACCTGAACACCGGCAACAACACCTACAAGGCCGTCCAGCAGTCCGCCGGGGCCGTCGCGGTGGGACCCGTGCTGCAGGGTCTGCGCAAGCCCGTGAACGACCTCTCCCGCGGCTGCACCGTGGACGACATCGTCAACACCGTGGCCATCACGGCCATCCAGGCGCAGACGCTCTGAGCTTTCCAGGCAGGCTGGGCGCGGGCAGGGACCGCGAGGGACGACGACGCCGCCGCGAGCGCCGTCGTCGTCCCACCGCACCGCCTGTACCACCTGCCCCACCCGACTCGAACCGGCTCCGCCACAACCCGCGGCCACCGTGCCGCTGAAGGGACAGCACCATGCTCGTACTCGTCGTCAACTGCGGTTCGTCCTCCATCAAGTACCAGGTCCGCGAGGTCACCACGGCCGGTGAGGAGCCGCAGGCGTACACCTCCTCGATGCCCGCCATCAACGAGAACGTGACCCTGGACCGGGCCACCGCCGGCGTGGAGGGTGGGGAGGTCATCACCAAGGGCCTCATCGAGAACATCGGCACCTCGGACGTCCAGGACCACACCCAGGCCCTCGAGATCCTCTCGCGGCGCCTGGACGAGGAGCTCGGCGGGCGCACGATCGACGCCGCCGGGCACCGCGTGGTCCACGGCGGCGAGCGCTTCTCCGCGCCCGTGCTGGTCAACAACGAGATCATCCGCGCGATCGAGCGCCTCGCCCCGCTCGCCCCGCTGCACAACCCCGCCCACGCGCTCGGGCTGCGCGCCATCCAGAAGACCTACCCGGGCATGCCCCAGGTGTGCGTGTTCGACACCGCGTTCCACCGCTCCATGCCCGAGAAGGCCTGGCGCTACGCCATCCCGGACGACTGGTACGAGATGCACGGCATGCGCCGCTACGGCTTCCACGGCACCTCCCACGACTACGTGACGGGCAAGGCCTGCGAGTGCCTGGGCATCCCCCGCGAGCAGTTCAACGCGGTGGTCGCCCACCTGGGCAACGGCGCGTCCGCCACCGCGATCCGCGGCGGGCGCTCGTTCGACACCTCCATGGGCTACACCCCCCTGGCAGGGCTCGTCATGGGCACCCGCAGCGGGGACCTGGACCCCTCCGTGGTCACCGCCATGATGGACCGCAACCCCGCCATGGGCACACAGGAGATGAACCGGGTCCTCAACAACGAGTCCGGCCTGGAGGGCATCTGCGGGGACTCGGACATGCGCGCCGTGCAGCAGCGGGCCGACGCCGGGGACCAGCGGGCGCAGCTCGCACTGGACATGGCCGCCTACCGCCTGGCGAAGTACGTGGGCGGGTACCACGTGGCGGTCGGCGGGGCGCAGGCGCTGATCTTCACCGCCGGCATCGGGGAGAACTCCCCCGAGTTCCGGGCCCTGGTGTGCGACCAGCTGGGGGCACTCGGCATCACCCTGGACCCCGCGCTCAACGAGGACCCGCAGGGGGACGTGGCCCGCATCAGCGCGGAGACCTCCGCGATCGAGGTCCTCGTGGTGGCCACGGACGAGGAGCGGGCCATCGCGGAGGCCACCGCCGCACTGGTGTGGGAGCGGGTCAAGAAGTAGCGGGCGGGCGCCCCGGCCCGGCCCGGCCCGGCCCGTACGAAAATAGTGCAGAAAACGACGTCTGCCGCCTGGTAGGCGTCGTTTTCTGCACTTCATGTGCGCCGGAGCCCGGGCCCGAGGGGGCGACGGCGCGGCGCGGGCCGGGCGCGGGCGGGTCAGCCCTGCTTGGTCACCGGCTCCTGCGCGGACCACGGGAAGACGATCCACTCGTCGGTGGACTTCCAGGAGAAGTCCGGGCGGACCTCCGAGCGGGGCTTCTCGTAGACCACGGCGGAGCGGCACTCGGCACCGTAGCCGCGCAGCAGCTCCAGCACGAGGGCGAGGGTGCGGCCGGAGTCCACGACGTCGTCCACCACCAGCACCTTCTTGTCGCTGATGGAGTCCGTGTCCAGCATGGGGGCGAGCAGCACCGGGTCCGGGAGGGTCTCGTGGACGTCCGTGTAGAACTCGACGTTCACGGCGTCCGAGAGCTTCACTCCCATCGCGTAGGACAGGGCGCCAGCGGGCAGCAGACCACCGCGCGCGACGGCGATGATGATGTCCGGGGCGAACTCCGAGTCCACGATCTGCTGGGCGAGCTCACGGCTGGCGGCGCCGAACCCCTCCCAGGTCAGGATTTCCTTGTTGTCCAGTTCTGTGGAGTCCGCGTGAAAGGCCATTCCCGTAGGTTAGTCGGTTTTCACGGCCCGCACGTGCAGCCACAGGCCTCCGGCCATGCACGCGGAGCGGAAGAACTCGCCCACGAGGACCCACGCGGCCATGGTCTCGGCGGTGCGTGAGCCGGTTAGCAGCGCCCCGCCCACCACGAGCACCATCTGCAGGGCGGAGATCACCGTGAACACGCGTTCGCGTCCGCCCAGCATCAGGACGGTCGAGAAGGCGGAGGTCACCGCGTTGACCACGGTGGCGGCGACCAGCACGGTCGCGGCGGTCCACGCGCCCTGGTAGTCCGTGCCGAGCAGCCGGACGAGCCCGTCCTGGCCCACCACGAACAGGAAGGCGAGCAGCCCCACGGGCAGCACCAGCGAGCTCGCGGCGGCCTGTGCGAGCAGCCGTGCCAGCCCGCGGAGGTCCCGCAGCGTCGTCGCGATCCTGGAGGAGAACACCGTGGCCACGGCGGAGGTCCCCATGGCGCCGCCGCTCTGCACCTTCTGGGCGACCTCGTACACGCCGGCGGTGGCCAGCGAGTGCCCGCCCAGCACGAACATGGGCCCCCGCACGCACAGCGCGGTCAGGGCGTTGCCGGCGCCCACGGTGAGCGCGGCGCGCCACGGAACGGGGCCGATCTCCGGGCTCCGGCAGCAGTCGACGTCGGGCAGGCCGGAGGACGCCGCGCGGCGAGCGGGCCGGCGGACGGCGCCGAACGCCGTCGTCCCCTCACTCCGGTGGCGAGCCGTCACCCGGTGACGGGGCGCGCGAGGGCGCTGGAGCTGCCCCCCGGGCGCAAGGGGCCCCGCGGGCGAGGCGAACCACAGCGCGACGGCCACCAGCACGAACGCCGCGACCTGCGAGAGCACGAGCAGATCCGGTGCGAAGGCGGCCGCGAGGAGGGCCCCCAGCAGCCCCAGGCCGGGCAGCGCGACGGACTCCAGGAACTGGCCGAGCACGGGCCAGCCGCGCGCCTGGCGCTGCACCACGAACAGCCGCTCGAACGCGGACGCGGCGGCCACCACCCCCAGGGCGAGCAGCAGCTCCCACGGTCGCCGCGCCAGGGCCATCCCCGCGCAGGCGAGGGCCAGGGCTGCCAGCCCCCACCCCCACAGGGTGCTGACGGCCCGCAGGTCACGCCTGGCCACCGCCCGGGCGGCGCGGGCCTGCCCACCGGTCCACAGGGGCGAGGCGGTGCGCAGACCGATCACGTCCACGCCCACCGTGCCTGCCATGCGCGCGACCAGCGCCACGGACCACAGCACACCGTTCAGGCCCACGTCCTCCACGGAGAAGCGCAGGGCCACGGCCCCCACCAGCAGCATCTGGAGGACGGCGCCGCCCACCCGGATGCCCAGCACCACCGCGGACTGCGCGGCCGCGCTGCGGGAGGCCGCGGCCAGCCGGGCGCCACCGGCGGTCAGGACTGACGGGGTGCACGGCAGCGTCGAGTTGCGCTCAGCCACGGTGCCAGCGAGCCCTCATCACCAGCCAGATGAACTTGGTGTTGCCCACGAGGTAGCGCTTGAACATGCGGCGCGGTTCCTGGACGAGACGCCAGAACCACTCCATGCCGGAGCGCTGCATCCACCGGGGCGCCCGGGAGGTCCGGCCGGCGACGACGTCGAAGGAGCCGCCCACACCCACGCAGATGCCCGCGCCCGTGAGCTCCTTCTGCCCGAAGACGAAGTCCTCCTTCAGCGGGGACGGCACCCCCACCAGCACGATGTCCGGGGTCGAGCGGGAGACGAGCTCCGCCATCTGCTCGTCGCTCATCCCGTCCCGGCGCCAGTAGCCGTTGTGGAAGCCGACGACGTTCGCGCCGCGGGCGAGGAAGCGCCACCGCACCCGGCGCACCACCTCCTCGGTGGCGCCCAGCAGGTAGATCCGCCGCCCGTTGTGGGCGCTGAGTTCCACGAGCCGGTCCATGAGGTCGATCCCCGCCACCCGTTCCGGCAGCGGATCGCCCAGCAGCCTGGACGCCCACACGAGCGCCTGGCCGTCCGCGGTCACCAGGGTGGCGGTGGAGAACTTCTCCACCAGCTCGGGATCGTTGCTCACCGACACGAGCTTCGCGGCATTCATGGCCAGGTGGTTGTACCCGCTGCCGCCCTCCCGCAGGAGCTCCTCGATGGCCTCCACGGTCTGGTCCATGGTGAGGGAGTCCACTGCCGCGCCGAGGAGCTCGCACCGCGGGGGCGTCGACGGCGACGGCGCGGCGGCGTCGTCGCCGTGGGGGCGGCGGGGCTCCCTGGCGAGGGTGGGGCTGGTCTGGTCGAGGTCCGTCACGAGACGTCCTTCCCGAGGTCGGAGATGTCACGGTCCTGGGCGAGGCGCGCCCAGCGGGCGAGCGCGAGCGAGGCGTGCGCCTGGTTCCAGCGCATGTGGGGCAGCGCGCGGGGGCTGTTGCGGAACCCGCCGTCGGGGCCCTGGTGGGAGAGCAGGTGCAGGATGGCCGGCGCCGGGTCCACCTCGAGCTGGCCCCGCTGCGCCAGGGCGGCCAGGAAGCCCACGGTGGTGGCGATGTTGTGGACGTCGTCCGAGGGCTTCTTCTCGTCCGCGGTGTAGACCGGCAGCAGCTCCCACGTGAGGCAGTGGGCGTACCAGTAGTTGAGGCCGCGCTCGTAGGCGGTGCCGATCTCGAAGCCGTCCTCGCGGAGGCTGTTCAGGGAGTCGAGCACGTAGATGGTGTGGAACGAGTCGACCCATTCGAGGCCCTCACCCTCGCCGTAGGCCCAGGAGCCGTCCGCAGCCTGTGCCGCCACGGTCCTGTCGACGGCGCGCTGCACGAGCTCCCTGTCACCGCCCAGGAGGGCGAGGGACTCCGCGGCCAGCAGCGAGCCGTTGTGCACGAGCCGATCCGAGGCGTCCGTGTAGCGGAAGTGACCGTCCGGGTGGGCGAGGCCCTCGAGCCAGCGGGTGGTCTCGGCGGAGACGGCCTCCAGCCGGCCCGTGGCCGCCAGGGCCCGCAGCGCGAACACGGTGGCCACCACGTTGGGGGAGCCTGCCAGGTAGTGCGCCCAGCGGGTCTGGACGTCGAACTCGTACCCCCACGGGCCGTGCCCCCGAGTGTCGAAGATCCGCTCCACCAGCGCGTCCGCCGCCTCGCCACGGCCCAGGAACTGCTCAGCGGAGGAGAACAGCGCGAGCGCCTTGGTCATGGTCACCCCCGGAACCCGGGTGGCGCGGCGCAGCGTGGTCCCCAGCCGTTTGTGGGCCTGGACCCACACCTGACGCGGCACCCGACCCCGCAGCGCGGGCGCCAGCGGGGAGAGTAGCCCGTCGTACGGGTCCGTCCCCGTGAAGTCGCGGACGCGCGCGAACTCCAGCGCGCGCTCCGCGGCGCTCGTGACCTGACTCCCCAGCGCGTCCGTGCGCTCCTGCGATACCCCAGCACTCATGTGTTCCCCCAACGTGTGCGTGTGACGGCGCCGATCTTGAGAACGGCGGTGATTCGTGGTTGCTCAGGCGCCGGGTCCGGCCACCCGTTCGTAGACGGCACCCAAACGTGCCGCGTAGTCCTCGATCCGGTATCCCTCCTGCCACCGCCGGCGGGCCTCGCGCCCCGTGCGGGAGACGCGTTGCGGGTCCGCGAGCAGGCTCCGCAGGGCATCCGACAGTGCGCGCGGGTTCCCCACCGGCACCACGACGGCGCTGCGACCGTCCTCGACCACCTCACCCACCGCGCCCACGTCCGTGACCACCGGGGCAAGACCCCAGGCCATCGCGTCCAGCAGGGACATGGGCAGGTTCTCCCCGTAGCTGGGCAGCACGAGCACGGAGGCCTGCGCGAGGCGCTCCTCGAGCTCTGCCGCCCCCAACCAGCCGGTGAGCTCCACGTCCGGGGTGCGGGCGAGCAGCTCCGCGAGGCCTTCACCCTCCGGGGCGTCACCCGCGAGGACGAGGGTGGTGCGGACCTCGGGAGGCAGGGCGGACCAGGCCTCCAGGAGGTCGTGGACGCCCTTACGGCGGCCGATCTGACCGCTGAACAGAACAACCGACGCGCCTGTTCCGTACGGGACCTCATGAGGGCCGGGAACCGCGTTCGGGACCACGACGATGCGCGCCGGGTCCACCCCGAGACCCCGCACGAGCTCGTCCCGCCAGAACTGCCCCAGCACGATCACAGCAGCTGCCCCGTGGAACATGCCACGGATGAGCTTTCGAACGAGAGGACGTGACTGCGCGACGAAGGTGTCGAATTTCCCGCCGTGCAGATGCAGCACGTAGGACCGGCGTCTCCATCGCAGAACCGTGGTGAGAGCGAGCTTGCGCCATGTGCTCAGGCCGGAGGCCAGGTTCACGTGGAACACCGTGTTCTCCCGGACGGGCGCCGCACACACGCGCAGCGCTTTCAGGAAACGAACCAAACGGCGAACAGGCTGCCCGGGTGTCCCCCCGGAGTCCACGAAGGTCAGGTCCATCCCGGGATGCTCCGACCGGGAGAGGTGGCCCATGAGCACGCCGATCCCTCCCGCGGCGTCCGGAACCGGACCGAGAACGATCACGTGAGTCATCGTGTGCGCTCCGTCCGTGACTCGCCCCGCGCAGTGTGCCGAGGTCTCCCGTCATCCGGAGAGCTCGTGGCTGCCCCTGCGCCGTCACGGCGCATCGGCCCCCCGGTGGCGCCGGAGGCAGACCGCCCCCAGGGTGCCTCCCGCACGGGTGCGGGGGGAGATTCGACCGCAGTGGGCGACACGGCGTCCAGGGAAACTTCCCGCAGGTAGAGCGCAGCGGCGATGCCCGCAGCCATGAAGACGGGGCCGAACATGGGCGGGCCGGTGAAGACGGGGGCGGCCAGGGACTCGATGAACATCTGAGCCATCCAGCTGACAGCCACCATGCCCAGCCAGCGCACGTGCGGAAGGGTGTGACGGCGCATCAGTCGCCATGCCGGAATCAGCAGCAGCAGCAGAGCCACCACGTAGCAGACCATGCCCAGCACGCCCGATTCCGCCAAGACGGAGGGCCAGAACGTGTCCGTCAGGAAGCCGCCCCGCTTGCCCTCCCCCATGCCGTAGATCCGCTGGTAGCCGAGGTCCACGTAGAGGGGGCTGTAGGTGGACGAGGCCACCGCCGAACCGTAGCGGCCGAAGCCCACCCCTAGCGGGAACGCCCCGACCGCCAGTTTCACGGAATCGGCAGTCATGAGCGTCCGCGCCGTGACCCCGACATTGTCGAAGTACTCGTGGTACGAGGTCGCGACTACCTGAGTGAGCGGCTCCCAGCCCACGATGAGGAGTGTCGGAACGAGAATCGCGATCGTCACCGTGGCCCTGGCCTTGTGCCCCGGCATCCACAGCCGTCCAGCGATGGCCACCAGCGCGGTGGACGCCACGGACTTGCGACGGAACGTGAGAAGTCCCGCGAGCCCCGTGGCGACCATGAGAATGTACGTCCCCACCGAACGCGCCACGATGCGGTGGTACGCGAGCACGGCGAGGAACGCCATGCCCATGGTGGACCCCAGCCCCACGGGGTGGTCGAAGATGCCGGTCAGGCTGGGGATGCCGAGCCGGTAGCTCACTGCCTGACGGCCCACCATGGCGTTCCAGGCCTGAGGGGCCACGGCATTGGCGACCGCAGACAGCAGAACGACCACCAGCACCACGGTGCCCGCTCGCACGATGCGGCGGACATCCTCCCGCGTCCAGTCCAGCTGCATGACCCCGAGCGCGAGCAGCGGGCCCTTGAGGATCAGGAACGCGCCGAGCCCCCACACACTCAGCGGAACGGCGTTCACCACCGCAGACACGGCTCCCAGCGCGAAGAAGGCCCCGAAGAACCAGTACGCGGGAAGACATCGCACCGAGCCGTGCACCACGATCCGGCGGGTCGTGAAGACCAGCAGGGCAATCACCACCGCCGCCTCGTCAACGTTGCCCAGGACGGAGACCCCCGTCGCGGTGGCGAGGGTCTGCGAGATCAGGGTCATCACCAGGAGCAGGACGCACGCGGTCTTGGGCCACAAACCCATGACCACGAATGCGCCCACCGCTGAAACAACGCACACTAGCGCCGCGATGATGATCCCCACTGATTCCGTCCCCCGAAGTCGTGAAATGCGGCCGCCCCCCGACTGACCTGCGGATTCACTCTAGCGACCGGGGGCGGATGTGCACAGTCGCCCGCTGGATGATGACGCGCGGGGCCGTCCGAGGACACCCCCGCTGGGCGGACGTCTCGGAACGAAATCACGCACTCGCCTCGCCTACACTGTGGGGGACAGAGCGCCCGGGGGGAACGCACGAGTCGGGTGGACATCATGAACACGGGGCGGTCACACCGTCACCGGCGCGAGGGGATCCGCACACGCCATGAGCCAAGCAACACGCATGCCGCGAAAGAACTACGAGCGCGGGGAAGTCAGCACGTACGACATGGGCCGGGCACTGCGCCGCGGCTGGTGGCTGCCGCTCGTCCTGGCGCTCATCGGAGGTCTCCTGGGGTGGCTCGGATCCGTTGCGGTGGGCACCTCCTACACGTCCACGACCTCCGGAGTCGTCGTCTCGGACGGTGGCACGGACGCCACAGAGGCCTTCGCCGGTGAAAACCTGGCCAAATCCCGGGCCGTCACCTTCAGCAGCATCTCGGAGAACAGCTCCACTGCTTCTGCCGTCATTGAACGTCTGCACCTGGACACCACGCCCGAAGCAGTTCTCCAGAACGTCAAGACCTCGGTCCCCACGGACACCAGTGAGGTCCGGGTGGCCGCCACGGCCGGGTCACCCGAGGCCGCCCGCGACCTCGCCAACGCTTGGGTGGACGAGCTCAGCAAGCAGGTGGGAGAACTCGAGTCCGCCACACAGTCCGAGGGCGTGAAAGTCCAGATGGCCAAGGTGGGGGAGGCCTACACGCCGCAGAACCCATCCTCCGTGTCGCCCGGGCTGCTGATCTCCGTGGGTGCGCTGCTGGGGCTACTGGCAGGGATCCTGCTGGCCATCGCACGAGAGCACCGCAACCGGGCCACTGGTGTCTCGATCTCCACGGGCAGGCAGGCCTGAGGACAGGCGAGTCGGACCGCGCGCTCACGCGCACGGCAGTTGTGCGGCACACCGCGCGAGGGGTGGAAGCCCGGCCACGAACCAAGACCACGACAAGGGCCCGGTCGCTGCTGGCGACCGGGCCCTTGCGCGATCATCTTCTAGGCCCAGGTGGTGGGGGCGTCCGGAATCTGCTGGTCCAGGAGCGTGAACTTCCCGTTCACGGCCGAAGGCAGCTCAGCAACAACTTCCAGATCCAGTTCCACCTGGTTCTCGGCACGACCGGACATCAGCCGGTGGAAGTTCTCAAGGTCTTCCCGACGGGCGCCTGCCGCCGGTTGCACCAGCAGCGTGGCTCTTCCCGGGACTTCCTGCCGCAGCTTGAAACGGTAGACGCACTCGAGTTCTTCCCCGTGCGCGGTCAGGCTCGTGGTGGCGAACAGGCTGCCGTCGGCCCGCACCAGCCCCTCCCTGCCGCGGCGGGCGAGGATGTCGCGGAAAAGAGGGGTGCCGGCGTCGTCGTGGCCCACCAGGAGACCGGAGTCCCCGGTGTCGTAGCGCAGCAGCGGCATCCCGCGGCCGTCCAGCGACGTCGTCACAATCCTTCCCCTCTCCCCCACGGCCACGGGCGCCCCCGCGGGATCCACCAACTCCACGTGCCCGTATGTGGGATACGGATGGTAGATGTGCTCCTCATCCATCCGCGCCAGGACGGTCTTCTCACTCAAGCCGTAGAACACCGAGATCGTCGCGTTCGGGAAGACGTCCCGCAAGATCTCCTCCTGCGCTTCCGTGAACTGCTCCGAGACGGGCAGCAGACCTCGGATCTCCTCGCACCACGAGGTGTCGAACTCCGCATCATCCAGCAGACGTGCCAGGTACGTGAGCGTTGACGGGGAGCCGTGCAGATACTTGATCCGGTGCTTACGGATGAGACCCCAGTGCTCACCGAGTGACTCCGGGCCGACAGCCGCAACACGGACCACGATCTCGCCCACCGTTCGCATCACCATGTACGGGCGGTCTCCCGGCAGTTCCACCCCGCGGAAGAACATCCGCCAGTCCCCCAACCGGTAGCCCGTGGACGACCACGCATCCACCACGAACGCCCACTCCCGCGCCCCACGGTTGCGGTTCATCAGAAAGAAGATGGGCTCCCCAGAGGTCCCGGAACTCGCCGAGAGCTCCACCTCTGAATCGTCCACCGCGAGCATGTCGCGGTAGTTCTCCGACAGGTCCCGGCGGGTCATGATGGGCAGCCTCTGCAGCACTTCCCGCACCGGCAGAGTGGAGTCGAGGACCCCCTTCAGGGGGCGGTAACGATCGTCCCCTGCGAAGTACGGCGCCTGTCCGGCGGTGCGCATCGCCGCCGTCAGACGTTCCTCGACGATCATCCGAGCCCACCACGGCGTCGTCCGGGCCTTGAGGATCTCGCGCCGCGTCGCCTCGTACACGGGACCGTACCGAAGCCGTGGTGGCACGAGTCGCACCGGCGCCGCGAGCAGCTCCCGTTGCTCGACGGGCATGTGTGCCACGAATTCTCTGAGCGACGTCAATGCGTTTCCCTTCCCCCGTGTGACCGCGCATCCCCTGGGCGAGCCACGTCACGTGTGCGTCCTCAGTGTGACCTGTTTTCCCATTTCTTGCACGGTCAATCCCGCCATGACCTGGGAAGATGCTCCCCCGAACAGGTTGTCGAAGAGCTCGCTCGCCGGAACTTTCCTGACGGCCACCTCCGAGCGCCGGGAAAGCGGCCCAGGACGGCCCGCCGCCGCTCAGGGCCAGTGAGCAGCGTTCGGCGGCGCACTGCCCCAGCAGCACGACGAGGCCCTGTCGCATGGTGTGACAGGGCCTCGTCGTGCTTGCCGCTAGGCCCAGGTGGTGGGCGCGTTCGGGATCCGCTGGTCGAGCAGTGTGAACTTCCCGCTGGCGGACGTCGGCAGCTCGTTCACGACCTCCAGATCCAGCTTCACCTGGTTCTCGGCACGATTCATCATGAGGTGGTAGAACCTCGCGAGGTCCTCCTGCCCGGCCCCTGCAGCGGGTTGCACCACGAGCGTCGCCCTCCCCGGGACCTCCTGGCGCAACTTGAAGCGGTAGACGCACTCGAACTCCTTCCCGTGCACGTTGAAGCAGGTGGTGGAGAAGAGCTCGCCGTCAGCCCGCACCAGACCCTCCCGGCCCCGGCGGGCGAGAATGTCGCGGAAAAGGGAAGTGCCGGCGTCGTCGTGCCCCACCAGGAGACCGGAGTCCCCCGTGTCGTAGCGCAGCAGCGGCATCCCGCGCCCGTCCAGAGTGGTGGTCACGATCCGCCCACGCTCGCCCACGTCCACGGGTGCGCCGTGGGGGTCCACGAGTTCCACGTGACCATAGGTGGGATAGGGGTGGTAGACGTGGTCCTCGTCCATGTGCGCCAGCACGGTCTTCTCACTCAGCCCGTAGAACACCGAGATCTCGGCGTTCGGGAAGGCCCGGCGCAGGATCTGCTCCTGCGCGGGCGTGAACTGCTCCGACACGGGCAGGATCCCGCGGATCTCCTCCCGCCACGACGTGTCGAACTCGGCGTCATCCAGCAGACGGGCGAGGTACGCCAGGATGGACGGGTAGCCGTGCAGGAACCTGATGCCACGCGAACGGATCAGCCGCCAGTACAGGTGGATGGAGTCCGCAGTGACGGTTTGGATCCGGATGACAATCTCTCCGGTGCTGCCCATCACGAAGTACGGCCGCCCGCCGGGAAGGTCCAGACCGCGGAAGAAGACACGCCAGTCCCCCAACCGGTACCCTGTGGACGACCACGCATCCACCACGAACGCCCACTCACGCGCTCCCCGATCACGATCCAGAAGAAAGAAGATCGGTTCCCCCGACGTGCCCGAGCTCGCCGAGAGCTCCACCCGCGACTCCTCCACCGCCAGCATGTCGCGGTAGTTCGCCGAGAGGTCCTGGCGAGTCATGATCGGCAGCTGCCGCAAGGCATCGCGTGGCATGAGGCGGGAACGCAGAGCATCCGCCAGGGCACGGTATCGGGGATCGCGCATGTAGTACGGCGCCCTGTGGGCAGTGTCCATGGCCTGCAGCAGCCGCTCGTTCACCGTGCGCCTGGCCCACCACGGAGTGGTGCGCGCCTTGAGGATCTCCCGCCGTGTGCTCTCGTACACCGGCCCGTACCGGCGCGCGGGCGGCAACAGTCGCGCCGGCGCGGCGAGGAGCTCCCGCTGGTGAACCGGCATGTGAGCCACGTACTCCCTGATCGACGTCAAGACCATCCCCTTCCCCCTGGAGCGGTGTCACCTGTCCTCCGGTTGACCCACCGTTTTGCGCTTCTCCCAGTGTGGACTTTTCTCCTGCAAATTTCAGCCTCGACCTGCTGATGACCTGGGCGGTTGTTGCCCGTACCGGCCTGGGCGCCCGCCCGCCTACACTTTTTGTGAGTCCACGTCTCCATCCCCACCGAGGATCTCTATGCCCAGCAGCGCGCCGTCCGTCCTGTCCGACGAGCGGGTGGCACGCCCCGAGGACGAACGGCTGGGCACCGGGCGCACCGTGGTGTACGCCGTGCAGCACATCCTCACCATGTACGGCGGTCTCATCGCCGTGCCGCTCGTGGTGGCCAGCGCCGCGGGGTACGACGCCGCCACCACCGCCCTGCTCGTGGCGGCCGCCCTGTTCGTGGGCGGGTTCGCCACGTTCCTGCAGGCGTGGGGGCTGCCGCGGATCGGTTCCCAGCTGCCGCTGGTGCAGGGGGTTTCCTTCACCGGTATCGCCACCATGCTGTCCGTGCTGGCCACGGGCGGCGGCATCCAGTCGGTGATGGGCTCCATCATGGTGGCCTCCGCGTTCGGCTTCCTGGTGGCACCGTTCTTCGCCCGCGTGCTGCGCTTCTTCCCACCCGTGGTCACGGGCTCCATCATCACGACCATCGGCGTCACCCTGGTCCCGGTGGCGGCCGGGTGGTCCATGGGCGACGACGCCGCCGCACCGGACTACGGCTCCCTCGCCAACATCGGCCTGGCCGGGTTCACCCTGCTCGCCGTGCTGCTGCTCTCGAAGTTCGGGGGTGCCGTGCTCTCGCGTCTGGCCATCCTTGTGGCCATCGTGGCCGGCACAGTGCTCGCGTGGGCCACGGGGATGGCGGACTTTTCGCAGGTGGGTCAGGGGCCGTGGGTCGCACTGCCCTCGCCGTTCCACTTCGGTGCGCCCACGTTCCACATGGCGGCGATCGTGGCCATGGGCATTGTGATCCTGGTGAACATGGCGGAGACCACCGCTGACATCCTGGCCCTGTCCGAGATCACGGGCTCGCGGATCGACTCCGCACGCATCGCGGACGGGCTGCGCGCGGACATGCTCTCCTCCGCCGTAGCACCCGTGTTCAACTCGTTCACGCAGACGGCGTTCGTGCAGAACGTGGGGCTGGTGGCGATCACCAAGGTCAAGAGCCGCTACGTGGTGGCACTGGGCGGCGTGTTCATGGTGCTGCTGGGCATGCTGCCCGTGCTGGGTCAGGTGATCGCCGCGATTCCGCTGCCCGTGATGGGCGGCGCCGGGTTCGTGCTGTTCGGCACCGTGATGTCCTCGGGCATCCGCACCCTGGCGCGCGTGGACTACCGGGGCGGGATGAACCTGATCATCGTGGCGGTGTCCCTGTCCTTCGGGATGGTGCCGATCGTGGCCCCCACCTTCTACGCGGCGTTCCCGTCCTGGGTGGGCATCATCTTCTCCTCCGGCATCTCCTCCGCCGCCGTGGTGGCCCTGGTGATGAACTTCTTCTTCAACGAGCTCAGCGTCCACAAGAGCTCCACCGAGGCCATGGGCCTGGGCACCGTGGGTCTGCGGGTGCTCTCACCGCGGGAGGCCGGGGCCCTGCAGGACGGCGACCAGTTCGTGGACGGCCGCCTGCTGGACGCCCAGGGCCGGGAGGTTCCCTTCGCCACCTCCCAGGAGCAGTACGAGTCCGTGCGCGAGCGCATCAGCGCGGGCGAGCTCACCTCGCTCGAGGACATCCGCCGCGCCGTGGGCAACTAGCCCCGGACGACGCCGCCCGCCCCCGTCCGCGAGCGACGTCGGTGCCTGCCACTGCTCCGTTGGTGCAGAAATCGGCCCGGAAATCTGCACTGGCGGAGTAAATGCACGCGCGCGCACGTGGCGGCGGGGGCAGGCACGGGCCGGGGCGGACGTGCCGCGAGCGCTGGCCGTGGTTCACGCCCCGCGTCAGCGGCACAGCTCCCGTCAGCAACGCACCCGGCGGCGCGGCACAGCTCCCGTCAGCGGCGGACCCGGTGGTAGGCCGCCGCCACGTCCTGCGCCCTGGGCAACGCCAGGTGGCCCGGGTGGCCGCGGTGGTGCGCGAGGGCATCAAGGCCCTCACGGACCACCCGTTCCAGGGCGGCGTCCACGAGCTCGGTGAGGGGCGTGCGACCGTCCGCCGTGCGCTCGACCTCCTCCAGAAGCCGCGCGATCGCCTCCGTCTGCGAGGGGTCCACGAGCTGGCTCAGGGCGGAGAGGTCCACGTCCTCGCGACCCAGCTGGATGGTGTCGAGGCCGCGAGCGCGTGCCGGTTTGTCCCGGCCCCCGGGGCGGCCGGAGCTGCGGTCCGATCCTCCCCGGCCATGCTGTCCCCGGCCACCGCCGCGGTGCTCGCTGCGTCCACGGGAATCGTCCCGGGCACCCGCCACGCGCTCGGTCACCCCACCGCCGTGACCACCGTGGGCTCCGGGCGCTGCGCCGGGACCCGCCCCCGGACCGGGCCGGGCGGCGTCGTGCCCCGAGGCCCGGGACGCGGCGTCACCCGGGACGCCACCGGGAACGTGCGGACGGATCTGCCCGAAGGACTCCGCGGGACGCATGTCCTCGGGGCGCGGGAACTCGCGGACCACCTGCCGGGCGCGGTCGGTGACGTCCAGGGCGCGGTAGGCGTACATCGCGATCACCAGGTCCGCGACGTCCAGGAACGCCCCGGAGCCGCCCGTGACCAGGATCGAGGACACCCCGCGCTCGGCGTAGAGGGCGCCCACCCGGTCCACGAACGGCGTGATGGGCTCGCGCTCGCCCGGAACCATGGCGCGCATGCGCTCGTCCCGGACCATGAGGTTGGTGGCGCACGTGTCCTCGTCGAGCAGCAGCACTCCGGCCTCCGCCTCGACCGCCTCGACCGTGGCGGCCGCCTGGGACGTGGAGCCGGACGCGTTGGACGTGCTGAAGTCGCGGGTGTCGGCGCCGGTGGGCAGGTTGGTGATGAACGGGGAGACGTCCGTGTGGGACACCGCCCGACCGTCCTCCGCGCGCACGGACACGGCACTCGGCAGGGTGACCACGCGCTCGCGGCCGTCCCCGGGCACGTGGCTGTAGACCCCGCGCTCCAGGGCCTGCAGCAGCGTGGACTTGCCGTGGTAGCCGCCGCCCACGACCACCGTGACGCCCTCCGGCACGCCCATGCCGCTCACGGTGGAGCCGTCCTCGAGCTCCAGCTCCACCCGCAGCCGCGGCGGGGTCTCGAACGGCACCGCCCCGCGGGCGAGCGGCTCGTCCCGGTGACCGGAGGCGCGGGGCAGCACGGCGCCGTCGGCCACGAACGCCACGAGGCCGCGCTGGGGCAGCTGCGCGCGCAGGTGCTGGGCGTCCAGGTGGGAGATCACGTGCGCCTCGAACGCGGCGGGGTCCAGGTTCTCCCAGCGCAGCGAGCGCTCGACGATGCCCGGCAGCACCTCCGTGAGCAGCCGGTGCGCGGCGTGGCCCTTGATGCGCCGCCCTGCGGCGGGCAGGGCGATCTCGCAGCGCACCTCCACGGCTCCCGCCTCAGCGGTCGACGACGCCGGACGGCCGGCTCCGCGCCCCCGGTCCACCGCCCCGGCGTCCCCCGCCCGGTGCATCCCGGACTCGCGTGCCGGGGCGGGATCCACCGCGCTCCCTGGATCCGGCACGATCACGGAGGAGCGCTCGAGGATCTCCTGGCCCGTGCGCTGGATCGAGATGCCACCGGAGTCCTTGCCGCCGCGCGGGCCCAGGTCCCGGGCGGCCCGGGCGAACTCACGGGTGAGGAAGTCCCCGGCGGCCACGCGGGCGTCCCGGGTGGCGATCAGATCGCGGGGGATCCCGGTGTCGGACAGGGAGAGCCGGATCCGGGCCAGGGACGGCGGGGCGTACGGGTCCGACTGCACCCGGTCCACGATCAGCTCCGCATCACCCAGCCGCCACGAGCCCTTGAGCTGCTTGTAGGCGCCGTAGCTGCCGCCGTCCAGGCGGCGGAGGGTCTGGGCGAGGTCCGTGCGCGGTGTGCTCATGGGTCCATCGCACCACATGTGCGAGGGCCGGGGCACGCGGCAGGGCCGCCTCCCCGTGCGGTTTCCCACAAGCAACGGGCCGGGGGACCAGGCCCAAGCGAGCGCTGCGCGCCCCGGGCCCCGTTCACATCTCAGGCTCTGCGTGCCTGCACCCGCCCGAGCACCAGCGCGGCCACAAAGCACAGCACGTATGCCCCAGCGACGGCGGCCCATCCGGCGGTGAACGCCTCCGTGAGGTCCACGAGCTGGCCCACCACCACGGGCCCCAGCGCGAAGCCCAGGTACATCCCGGTGGCCACCAGTCCGGACGCCACACCGATCCGTTCCTTGGGCACGGCGGCCACGATGCCCGAGTTGATCACCACGTTCGCAGCCAGAGGCAGTGCTGCGTGGAAGGCGACGCCCAGCCACATGAGCCAGTGCTGCTGCGTGGTCTCCGCGAGCACGAGCAGCCCGAGCCCCACGACCCCGCCCACGCTCATGACCTGGATCAGCGGCGCGGGCCTGCCCAGTCTGCCGGTCACCCGACCCCACCCGATCCGGCTTCCGATCCCGATCACACCCATCACGCCCAGCAGCAGCCCGGCCACCGTGACGGTGTACCCCATGGCCCGCACCGCGAACAGGGACGCGTACACGTTCACGCCCTGCGTACCCACCGCGTTGAGGAAGGACGTCAGCGTCAGCAGCCACACCGCCGTCGGCAGCGCGCCCGACGACGCCGCGGCACCCCTTCCCGGGGCTCCCGCACCCGCCGCGCGCAGCCCGGACCTTTCCCCCGTTCGTTCCTGAGAGACCTGGCCGGGGCCCGGGTTCACGCCGTCGGCCGCGGCGTCGGACAGTTCCACGTGGGCGGACTCGAACGGTCCCCCATGGGTCGGCCCGGGCAGACCGGCGGAAGGGCGGTCGCGCGGTGGTGCGGGAGCGCGCCCCGCGGCGGAGGGTGCGGCGGGAGAGGGAGCGGGCGGCGTCGTCGGGGTGTTCTCGCGGGCGCGGCGCTGCAGCCGGGTGACCACGGTCCACCCCGTGACGAGCAGGGGAACGCACAGCAGCGCGCCGAACAGCGCGGCACCCCGCCAGCCGAACGCCGCGCCCGCCACCGGGAACGTGAGGCCCGCGACCAGCAGCATGGCGTAGGACTGCCACGTGGCGCTGAGCAGGAACGCCACCAGCACACCCCCGAAGATCAGGGTGAGCTGCACGCGGGTGTCGATGCGGTCCGCGAGCACTCCCAGCAGTGGCGCCGCGAGACCCGCTACCACGAACACCGCCGTGATGATGAACCCATACTGCCCCTCGGTGATCCCGTAGCTCTCCACGATGGTGGCGCTCAGCGCACCCACCCCGTAGTTGAACACCGGCCCGGCGGCCATTGCGGCCATTGCGGCCATGAGCACCGCCAGCAGGATTCCGGGGGCCGTGCGCGTCGGCGCGGATGGGGTGCGGGTCACAGTCGATCACCCTAGACCCGCACCGCGCCCTCGACCTCCCGTAGGCTTTCCCCACGACTGAGAAAGGCGGACGTCATGAGTGACTCACTGGATCCGGAGCTCGCCCGGGCCCTGCAGGAACCGGCGCGGCTGGTGCGCACGGACCCTGCACTGCTGGACACGGTCCGCCAGGCGGGTTCCCCTGCCCAGGCGGAACTGATGCGCCGCGTTTCGGACGTGCGCACTGTGGAGGACCGGTACGCGGCGGCCGCCATGCTCGCCGCCCTCTTCGGCCACCGCGGCCCGCTGGACCAGGCCGCCCACGGCTACGGCAGCACCCCGCCACTCGAACTGCTCGCGCTCGCGGACGTCCCGGCGCTCCAGCCCGCCCTGCGGGAATCCCTGTCCTCCCCCGTCCGCACCGGCCTGCTGGAGTGGGCCACCACCGCGGACCCTTCTCACCCGCCCCTCGAACTCGCCATGGCGGCCCGGGATCTCGGGCTGTCCGACGTCGCAGTGCTGCGTTCCGTCGCGGATCGCGCGGACCAGGTCGCCCACGACGTGGCACCCGCACAGCGGGAGCCACTGGCCCGTTTCTCGGAGGTGCTGCGCGCGGCGGCGCACAACCCCCGGGACGGTGGGGCGGCGGCGTCCGCGCCCGGTTCGATGCCGACGCCGCAGGCTCCCGTCGGCTCGCAGGGCCCCGCGGTCACGACCACCGGCATCCCGGCCTCCGAGATGCTGGGCGAGGACGAGCTGGACGAGCCCTCCCGGCCCGGACACCGCTACCCGGGTGAGGGCGTGCCCGTGCGCGACTCGATCGCAGGCCCTGGCGCCAACGCACCGCTGCAGACCTGGGAGCCGGGCAGCCTCTCGGGACGTCCCGCGGACGGCGAGTCCCGGGACGGGGACGACGCCGCCCGCCCGGCCGGTCCTGCGGGCTCACCCGACCGCCACGGACCGCCGGTACCCCCGCGCGAGCCGTCCACCAACGAGCTGTACTACGGGGTGGGCAGCGACCGGTACGCGGACCGGGACCCGGACAGCGAGCAGACCCGGGCCGAGGACCGCCACGTGGCCCGCAACTGGGCCATCGTGTTCGCAGTGATCGTGGCGGTCATCGTGGTGCTGGTGCTGCTGTTCTGACCACGGTAGGACCGCCGACCCCCGCCGAGCCGGTTGGTTGGCCAGATCCGCCAGGCTCTGCCTGTTGCGCCACCCGATCGGGTCCAGCTGCCCGTCGGTGAGCGGCTCGGTCATCAGCGCGTAGTCGTAGACCGGTGCGGACTTGAGCCTGTTGTGCTTGAGCAGGACGAGAACACGTTGGTGGCCAGCACGGCGCGAGGCGCCCGCACGAGCCCGGCGTCGGTGTGGGCCACCACGCCGTCACCGAGGTGTCCAGGTCGGTCGCGCGGCTGTATTCGTGGATCTCGCCACCCAGCTCCGTGACCACCCGGGCCAGTTTGGCGGGGTTGGACCATGGCACACGTTCGCTTCCTCCACCGCCGGCGGGGTGCGTGGGGGCGAACCTGCCCACGCACTGCGCGCTCATCCAGGAAGACGCTGGAACCGTCCTCGGCAGTGGGCTCGTTCAGCCACCGCACCTGGTGAGGCTCCGCGGCCAGGTTGAGATTACCCGTGCGCTCGAATTCCACGTCCTTCCCATGGTGCTCAATCGGGGCGAGCGCGCCCGCGGTCCGGGCCGCTCTGCGGTGTGTTCGAGCAGCACTCGACTGCGCCCCGTGGTCGGCGGTCGTGCGGCGCCCGCGGGGATGTCGACGGTGTTGAGGACGCTGTATGGCTGGTTGTCCCCCATGCCGGACACCGCCGAAGGGCAGGCCCGCTCCGCCTGACGGAACCCCCGGGTAGCGTGGATCAGGTGACTATTGAACAGAACGACACCGCATCCTGGCAGCACAGCGTGGTGGTGCGCGGCGCGCGCCAGAACAACCTCCGGGACGTCTCCCTGGACCTGCCCCGGGACGCCATCGTGGTGTTCACGGGGGTGTCCGGCTCGGGGAAGTCCTCCCTCGCCTTCGGCACGCTGTTCGCGGAGTCGCAGCGACGCTACCTGGAGTCCGTGGCGCCGTACGCGCGCCGGCTGATCGACCAGGCGGGTGTCCCGGACGTTGACGTGATTGAGGGGCTGCCGCCCGCCGTCGCGCTCCAGCAGCAGCGCGGCGGGGGTGGAGCGCGCTCGGACGTGGCCACGGTGACCACGCTGTCGAGCCTGGTCCGGATGCTGTACTCTCGCGCCGGCTGGTACCCGCCGGATCAGGCCATGCTCTACGCGGAGGACTTCTCCGCGAACACCGTGCAGGGCGCCTGCCCCACCTGCCACGGGATCGGGCGGGTCTACGAGGTTACCGAGGACACCATGGTCCCGGACCCGTCGCTGACCATCCGCGAGCGCGCTGTCGCCTCCTGGCCCGTGGCGTGGGCGGGGCAGAACCAGCGGGACATCCTGGTCTCCCTGGGCTACGACGTGGACACTCCCTGGAAGGACCTGCCGAAGAAGGACCGGGACTGGATCCTCTACACCGAGGACCGTCCCACGGTGGGCGTGTACCGCGGGCTCACCCCGAACCAGACGCGCAAGGCCCAGGAGGAAGGTGCGGAGGCCACGTACCAGGGCACGTTCATCGGGGCGCGGCGCTACGTGCTGGACACCTTCGCCAACGCGAAGAGCCCGAGCACCAAGAAGCGCGCGGCCCAGTACCTCACGAGCGAACTGTGCCCGGAGTGCCACGGCAAGAAGATCAAGCACGAGTCCCTGTCCGTGACGTTCGAGGGCCTGGACATCGCGGAGTTCTCGCACCTGCCGCTCGCACGCGTGGCGGAGATCGCGCGCTCGGTGACCGCGGAGGACTGGACCCCGGGTGAGGCCCAGCACCTGGAGGACCACCTGCTCGACGCCGAGGCCCGCGCCGCCTCCACCGCCTCGCGGGTCGCGGAGGGAGGTGCCTCGCACGACGCCGCACCGGACGTCCGGCGCACCCCGAACCTCTCGGTGGAGAAACGTGCCGCCGCGCAGCGCCTCGCGGCGGACCTCGTGGCGCGGCTGGAGCCCATGATCGACCTGGGCCTGGGCTACCTCTCCCTGGACCGCACCACGCCCACACTCTCCGGTGGTGAGCGGCAGCGGTTGCGGCTGGCCACCCAGCTCTCCTCCCAGCTCTTCGGGGTGGTCTACGTGCTCGACGAGCCCTCCGCGGGCCTGCACCCCCGGGATCTGGACGCGCTCATCGGGATCCTGCACGGGCTCAAGGATCGCGGCAACAGTCTGTTCGTGGTGGAGCACTCCCTGACCGTGATCCACGAGGCGGACTGGCTCGTGGACATCGGCCCGGACGCCGGCGAGCGCGGCGGGCGGGTGCTCTACAGCGGTAAGCCGAGCGGTCTCGCGGACGTTCCCGAGTCCGCGACACGCCGCTACCTCTTCGCCGAGCATGCGCCGTCGGCCGAGGCGCGCGAGCCCCGCACGCCGCAGGGGTGGCTGCAGCTCGAAGGCGTCACGCGCAACAACCTGCGCGGCCTGGACGTGAGCCTCCCCGCTGGGTGCCTCACCGCCGTCACCGGCATCTCCGGCTCGGGCAAGTCCAGCCTGGTCAGTCAGGCGCTGCCGGTGCTGGTGCGCGAGCGGCTGGGCCACGGCGGCCAGGAGGACACGGAGATCACCGGGGACCCGGAGGCGGACCTGCTGACCGCCGACGACGCCGCGGACGAGGTGCGCGGGCACGTCGTCTCCCTGCCGGGGAGCGTGCGGCGCGTCGTCGTGATCGACCAGAAGCCCATCGGGCGCACCCCGCGCTCCAACGTGGCCACCTACACCGGGCTGTTCGACGCCGTCCGCAAGCTCTACGCGGCAACCGACGAGGCGAAACGGCGCGGCTACAAGGCCGGGCGGTTCTCGTTCAACGTGGCCGGCGGTCGCTGCCCCACGTGCGAGGGCGAGGGCAGCGTGATGGTGGAGCTGCTGTTCCTGCCGAGCATCTACGCACCCTGCCCGGACTGCCACGGCACCCGCTACAAGGCCGAGACTCTGGAGGTGCTGTGGCGGGAGCGCTCCGTGGCGGATGTGCTGGCCATGAGCGTGGACGAGGCGCACACGTTCTTCGAGGGCGAGGACGCCATCCACCACACCCTGGGCGTGCTTCGGGACGTGGGACTCGGCTACCTCCGGCTGGGCCAGCCCGCCACGGAGCTCTCCGGCGGTGAGGCGCAGCGGGTCAAGCTCGCCTCCGAGCTGCAGCGGGCCTCGCGCGGGGACACCCTCTACGTGCTGGACGAGCCCACCGCCGGGTTGCATCCCTCGGACAGCGACCGGCTCATGAACCATCTGCAGGGGCTCGCGGACGCGGGCAACACGGTGGTCATGGCCGAGCTGGACATGCGCATGGTCGCCCAGGCGGACCACGTGGTGGACATGGGCCCCGGTGCGGGAGCCGACGGCGGCCATGTGGTCGCGGCGGGCACGCCGCACGACGTCGCCGCGCACGCGGACAGCGCCACGGCACCGTACCTGAAGGCCGTCATGGCTTGACGGAGACCTTCTCAAGCAGCGACGAGCCCCACCGTGAGTGCCGTACGGTGGGGCTCGTCGTCGTCCGCGGTTCCTCCGTCTGTCCGGACTCGGTCCGGTCAGACGGTGGCTGCTCAGGCCTTGATCATGCCGTGCGGGTCGATGATGTACTTGTCATCCGAGCCCGCGTCGAAGGCCGCGTAGGCCTCAGGCACCTCGTCGAGGCTGATGACCTTGGTGTTGAGCATCTTGCTCAGGTACGGCATGCGGTCCCAGAGGATCGACATCATGAGCTCACGGTTGTAGTGCATGATGGGCGCCTGGCCAGCAGAGATGCGCGGGGACTTGATCCATGCCTTGCCGAAGTCGATGGGGTACGTACCCTCCTGCTCCGCCTTCGAGGACGCCAGCGGATCCGGGCCGTAGACGCCGATGATACCCGTGGCACCGCCCGCGCGGGTGGCGTCCAGGACCTGGTTCACGGCATACGCGGGATCCGTCTTCTCCGCCTCGGAGCCGATGCCGTGGGCCTCGGTGCCCACGTAGTCCACCGCGCAGTCGACCATGGGCTCGCCCAGGATCGCCTCGATCTGCTCGGTCAGCGGGACGTCTTCGGAGAGGTCGATGGTCTCGCAGCCGTTCTGCCGCACGAGATCCAGCCGCTCCTTGCTGTAGTCGCCCACAATGATGCAGGACGCCCCGAGCAGCCGTGCCGCGGCGGCCCCGCAGCGGCCCACGGGCCCGGCGCCCGCGATGTAGACCGTAGAACCGGGCTTGGCGCCCGCCTCCATGAGGCCGTGGAATGCGGTGGGCAGGATGTCGGAGAGGAGAGCGAGGTCCCGGATCTTCTCCATGGCCTGGTCCCGGTCCGGGAAGCGCAGCAGCTGGAAGTCCGCGTACGGCACGAACATGTACTCAGACTGTCCGCCGTCCCAGTTGCCCAGGTTGAACCCGTACGCGGCGCACGCGGTGTCCGGGTTGGTGGTCTCGCACACTTCGGTGCGTCCGGCACGACAGTTACGGCAACGGCCGCACGCCACGTTGAACGGCACGGAGACGAGGTCTCCCTCGCTCAAGAACTCGACGTCCGAGCCTACTTCCACGACCTCCCCGGTCATCTCGTGGCCCATGCGCATGCCCTCAGGCACGGGGAACGAGCCGCGGTAGATGTGCAGGTCGCTACCGCAAATGTTCGTGGCCACGATCCTGAGGATGACGCCGTGCGGGGCCTTCTTCCCGTTCGGCATGACGAGCTTTGGGTAATCCACCGTGTCCACCTGCATGTTGCCGGTGCCGTGGAACACTACTGCGCGATTGCCATTTGCCATCGTCTTCGCTCCTTTGGGCCCGCCGCATCGTGGAGCGCGCGGGCCATAGGTGACGGTGCCGCCAATCGGTAGCACCGCGCTAATACTCGCAAAGAGCCAAGGAGAGCGCCAGCATTCGTCGGAACGGCCGCCTCCGTGAGAACCATTCTCCAACGCGCTGTGAACGATTCTCATCGCACCCTCGAATGAAGGTTGGGCGAACCCTTCGCCACCCTGCGCGCAGTGGCGCCATGAACCTCGACATCCGCCGTGTGCTCCCCGACGACGACGGCCCGGAATTCGTGGGCCGCCTCAAGACCACGGGGGGACGTGCGGACAAACCCCCGTGTGCGGGATCGGACCGGTCTCGGTCGCACCCGAGCGGCAGTGGAAGGGCATCGGGTCACGGCTCATGACGGAGCTGATCCGTCTCGCGGACCCGGGACCGCAGGTGGCCGACGCGTTGTCCCCATCTGTGCCGATACCCGGATGACCCCGCACCGGGTCCCGGCCACGTAGTGTGGTTTCCGAGTGGGTGTCGGGGCCCGGTAGCGCCTCGGCGCAGGCCTGCCGCCTGGGATGGGGGACCGAGACGATGACCGAGCCTGGAATGCACCGAGACCGCGGGGCGCACCGCGCCGAACGCCGGGGGCTGAGCCGCACACTTCTGATCTGGCTGGCCCTCGGGGTGGTGGCCGTGCTGCTCCTGCTCGCCGCGATCTTCTTGATCCCACGGGGGGACAACGACGCGAGCGGCGATCCCACGGACGGCGGCTCTCCGACGGCGTCCGGCGCCTCCGGGGAGACGAGTGGGGGCGGTGACGAGCCCGTCGTCGTCGCCGGCTCCGAGACGGACGCGAAGACCTGGTCCGCCGTGCTGCAGGACCCTGCCGTGGAGCTGGGCGCCCCGGGCGAGGACACCGGGACCCGCGAGCTGATCTCGCGCGCGCTGGGCGAGGTGCAGGTCGGCCAGGCGGACCGGTCGGTCACCGAGCAGGCACTGAAACGGCGGGCCCGCTCCGAGGGGGATGCCGCCCCCGTCCAGGACGCAGCACAGCGCCTGCAGCAGATCGCGGAGGACCCTGCACCGAGCTCTCCGGCGCCTGCAGACCCGAGCGCCCCCGCCTACGCCGCGGGTGCAGAGCACCCCTCGGCCACCGTGGTCACGCGCGGCGAGTGGCAGGACTACCGCGCCCAGCACGCGGACACCTCGCTCGTGGCCAGCACCCCGGGCAGCCGCCCCGTCTCGGAGGCTCCCACCGCGGATGACGCCGCTCTCACGCATGCCCTGGAGCAGTGGCAGCACCTCGCGGAGCCTTTCCACGCGCTCGTGGCCATCGACATCTCAGGTTCCATGGGCACCACGGCACTGCCCGACGGCTCCACGCGCATGGACCTCACCAAGGCCGCAGCCGCCACTGCCGTGGGACTGTTCCCCGAGCACGATGCGCTTGGGCTCTGGACGTTCGAGCGGCACCTGGACAGAGACAAGGACTACCGGTCGGTGACCCCCGTGCGCGAGCTCTCCGCACCGGTGGGCGGCGGTACCCAGCGGGACCAGCTCTCCCGGGACGCGCAGTCCCTGACGTTCTCCCCGGACGGCTACACGGGGCTGTACGACACCACCCTGGCTGCCTACCGCCAGGTACTCCACGACGACGCCCCAGATCACCTGCGCACGGTGATCGTGCTCTCCGACGGCATGAACCACGACCCCGGTTCCATTGCGCTGGACGAGCTGCTGAGCACGCTGAAGGCCGAGCAGGACACCGAGAACCCGGTGCGGATCATCACCGTGGGGGTCTCGAAGGACGCGGACGCCACGGTGCTGCAGCAGATCGCGGAAGCCACCGGTGGCTCGTCCCATGTGGCGCGTACGCCGCAGGACATCCAGAAGGTGTTCGTGGACGCGTTGACGGGGGCGTGAGGGGGCGCCGCCGGGCGCGTACGCAGCGCATGAGGAGAGGTTCTGCCCCGATTATCGGCCATTCCGGGGGGTGTGGAGCTGCACCTCACGCCCCATATTTAACATCATGTCTGTTATGAGCGTTTTTCCGCTCCCCCTCCACCCACCCTCATCCCGCGAGATGATGGCTATCGTGCCACCACCAAAGATGTATCGGCTTTGCAAGCTGTAAGCCCGTTTGAGGATGAAGTCAAACCGGTTGGTCATTTCAAAATTTCTGAAGTCTAGCCAAACGGCCAATTTATGTAACTATTTGGCAGCGGTGACCCTCCTGTGTTTGCGATCACCACGGCCTCCTCCGTAAGTTCTCGTGATGCACACTAATCACCGCGCCACCAGGAGCGGCTCTCTCCTTGGGACTACTTGGCGGTATGGCCGCTGCGTCAATGGCGGCCGAAGCACCTGTCCCTCAGGCACAGCAAGCGAGCCAGGCCGACGTGGCAAAGGTTCAGGGGAACATCAAGAAGGTTGATGACTCCAACATGGCGTTCCGTCTTTCCAAGGGCGACAAGCCTGCCCAGGATGGCTCTGCTGTGGTCGCCAAGGACGGTACCAAGCAGGCGCTTCCCTCTCAGGAGAAGGACGAGAATGGCAAGACCGTCGCCTTGAAGTACGCGGAAAGAGACGGCGTTGTGACAATCAACGTCCTGCAGTGGAATCCCAAGACGAGGGCAACCAATAATCCGATGGCGACTGCCGCCGTGAGCGGAGGCTGGAAGTGCGCACTCGGCACCGGCGGGGGTGCTGGGACCGGGGACATCGCAGGTGGCACTGCCGGGGCTACCATCGGTAGCGTCGTACCCGGGGTCGGAACTGCTGCAGGATGGGCCACTGGCACCGCCATTGGCGGGGCCGTCAGCGGTGGCGCTGTGGGCGCTGTGGGCGCTGCTGCATCCTGCTGATGACCTGGAAGGACTGCAAGTGAACCAGCAAAGAACTGGCATGTATGCAATCATCGCAGCTTGGGTCAGCGTTGCCCTCGCCTTGGCTCTGACGCTTTCAAATGGGGGGCCGTTTGTGGTCCTGTTAATAGCTACAGCAATCATTGCGATTTCGGTAACATCGTACTGGGCCAGAAAATCGCAGCATTTGAGGGCTCTTCACGAACGAGGGTGTAGCGCGGGTCTGAACCCTCCGGCTTCGAGCAGCGACCGAGCGATGTAGTGGGTGAGGTTGCGGAAGCCGAGGGCGGAGCCGCGGAGGTGTTCGAGTCGCCCGTTG
>NZ_RBMB01000025.1:0-52876 GCF_003989485.1 Kocuria sp. HSID17590
TATCACCGCCGCCGTCGACAGGCCCGTCTGGGTCGATTGACCCCCATCGAATACGAGACCATCATGAACCCCGCCGTGAGCCTCGCGGCCTGACACCCCAACTGTCACCTGTTCGTGCGGCAGTCCCATCATCCACGCGACGCTTCGGGATGCGAACATCAGCTTGGTCTCCGTGACGGAGAACATCGACGAGACGCCCTCAAGGATGCTCATGCACGGCATCCTCGCCTCCATGGCCGAGTTCTACTCACTGAACCTCGCTCAAGAAGTCCTCAAAGGAATGACCCAGAAGGCCAGCATGGGCGGCACTCCTGCCAAAGCACCCCTCGGGTACCTGAACGTGCGCACCACCGACGCGAAGGGCCACGAGATCCGAGACGTCACCGTCGATCCCGAGCGGGCCGACCTCATCACGTTTGCCTTCACCGCCTACGCCACCGGCGACTGGACCCTCTCCTCCCTCGCCGCCGAGCTGGAAGCCCGAGGACTCACCACCAGGCCGACGCCGTCCTTCCCGTCGAAGCCCGTGACGACGAAGGCGCTGCACAAAATCCTCACCAACCCCTACTACCAAGGCAGCGTCATGTTCCGCGGCGTCACCTACGACGGCGCTCACGACTCTCTCGTCGACACCGAGACATGGCTACGGGTCCAGACCGAACTGGCTGCCAAGAACCAGCGCGGCGAGAAGCCCCGCACCCACGACCACTACCTCAAGGGAACGCTCTACTGCTCGTGCGGGGCGAAGATGATGATCGAATGCCCCACCGGCAAGTCCGGCATCACCTACGAGTACTTCACCTGCTCCGGGCGCCGCAAGAAGAACGGCTGCACGCGGTCCGCCATCCTCATCGACCGCATCGAGGACCGCATCGACTCCACCTACGGCACCAACGGCCTCACCCCCGCCGAGGTCGATCGTGTCCGCGAAGTGCTCGGAGCCGTCTTCGACCAGCTCGAAGCCACCACCGACCACGAACGTGCACTCCTGACCACCCAGAAGGAGAAACTCGACGCCGAGCGACTCAAGCTCGTCCAAGCCCACTACGCCGACGCCATCCCGCTCGACCTCCTCAAGTCAGAGCAAGAGCGCATCCGCACCACCCTCGACGCCATCGAACACCGACTGGAGAACCTCGCCACCAGCTACGAGGACGCCCGTGAGGGCCTCGACCAGCTCGCCGACATCCTCACCGATCTCGGCGACGTCTACACGCGGTGCGAACCTGCTGAACGCCGCATCCTCAACCGAGCCCTCTTCGACAAGATCATCCTTGACGACGAGGAGACCGTCCGCTACCAGCCCGACCAGGCAGCGTTGGACTGCGTCATCCCTGGTCACGCACCGATCGCCGAGGCCGAAGCATCCGACCCCGAAGACACTTCGAACCCTGCCCGCTTGTCTGCGGGGCAGGGTTCGAAAATGTCACTTTTGGTGGAGCTAAGGGGACTCGAACCCCTGACCCCCTGCATGCCATGCAGGTGCGCTACCAGCTGCGCCATAGCCCCGTGCGACTCGGAAAACTTTACCACGCCCGGCCCGCACGCGTTCACCCGGGAGTCTCTCCCGTGTACCCGCTGTGGTGCTGTGCGCTTCCAGTTCCCCGGAACGACTCGACCATCCTAAACAGTCAGGACGGACAGGCGCAAATTGTCGCGGTGGCCGGTTCAGACGGCCGGCGAGGCGGCGTCATCGGCGGTCACGGGCGCCTCCGGCAGCTGCACGTCGATGGCCGGCGAGTCGCCCCAGAGCCGCTCGAGGGCGTAGAACGCGCGGTCCTCGTCGTGCAGCACGTGGATCACGGCGTCGCCGTAGTCGAGCAGCACCCAGCGGCCCTCGCCCTTGCCCTCACGACGCAGGGGGCGGCGGTCGAAGCGCTCGATCAGCGCGTCCTCCACGGCGTCCACCACGGCGGCCACCTGGCGGTCATTGGGGGCGGAGGCCACCAGGAAGGCCTCGGTGATGGCCAGGCTGTCGCTGACGTCGAAGGCCACGACGTTCTCCGCCTTCTTCTGGTCCGCGGCCTGGGCGGCGGTGCGGACGAGGTCGATGGATTCTGTGGTTGCAGTCACGGAGGCGTGCTGTCCTTTCGCAAGGGTGTGTGTCTTACAGGATGAACATGATCAGGACCACGGCCAGTGCCGCGACCACCAGGAGCAGCAGCACCAGCAGCCACCGCATCCAGCCGCCGCGGCTCTTGTACGCGCCGGGCTCCAGCAGCTCGAGGCCCTCGGCGTCCACGGCGCGGACGGGCCGGCCGGGAGGGGCGTGGTGGGAGTCCTCGACCGACGACGACGCCGCGTCACCGGGCGCGCGCTCCCCCGCCGTGTTCTCGCCCGCTGTCCTTGCACTCGCCGTGCTCCCGGGGGCGGTGTCGGCATCGCTGCCGGACGCGGCGCTGGTGCCCGCCGCAGCCCGCGTACCGTCGTGATCGGAAGTGGCCAGCGTGGGAGCGCGCTCCCCCTCCGAGGACGGCCGTGCCTGGGACACAGGAGACTCCGCGTCCGAGGCCGGTCCGGGCCCGGCTGACGCGGTCGCCCGTCGTTCCGGTGCGGTGTAGATGGGGATCTGGGTGGTGGCCGGGCCCGGCCCGTAGTCCACGGGACTTGCGGGCCACGACGTCGCCGCGGCATCCGGGGCAGCGTCGACCAGCGCCCCGGTTGCGGGATCCGTACCGCGAGGAGCCCCGGCGCGCGGCGTCGCCGTCCCGGGAACCACGGCCCCGGGAGCCGCAGCTCCGGAGGCTTCAGACCCGGAAGCTTCAGGGCTACCGGCGTCTCCGCTCTGCGCCAGCGCGCGCTGGGCGGCATCACGGTCCTGCTGGTTTGCCGCCGCGGCCCGGACCGCGAGGTCCGCGAGCCGCTGCTGTTTGGCGAGCAGGGCGTCGTCGACCCCCGTGCTCCGGTTGGCGCGCTCGGCGTCCTGGATCTCCCGCGCGTGCTCGGCCATCTCGCGCTGCAGGCGCGCGAGCCGGCGGGGACCCAGCGGCTTGACCGGCTCGGAGGACACGGGCGAGTCCAGCTCGATCATGGGCGCGGGCGGGGCGAGCCGTTCGTGCTCGCCCGTGGCGGGATGGGTGGCCCAGGGGCAGTTCTGCGGGGTGCCGGGGCCGTCGTTCTTCTCGGGGGGTGTGCTCACGCGGTGCTCCTGTGTGCCGAGTGGGGGGTCTCGGTGGACTCCGTGGGGGCGGACGCCGGTGAGGAGATGTCCTCCGCGGCGGGCGGCTGCGCGGAACCGGCGGAGGACGCGCCCGCGTCCGCGCGCCCGGAGTTCCGGTAGAGCCCGTACTTGTTGATGTACTGCACCACGCCGTCCGGGACGAGGTACCACACGGGCTTGCCGGCGGCCACGCGGGCCCGGCAGTCCGTGGAGGAGATGGCCATGGCGGGCACGTTGAGCAGGGACACGCTCTCCGAGCCCACGGGAGCCGAGAGGACGTGGCCCGGGCGGGTGACGCCCACGAAACGGGCGAGGCGCCACAGCTCCGCCGCGCCCTTCCAGGTGATGATCTCCGCCATGGCGTCCGCGCCGGTGATGAAGAACAGCTCGGCGTCCGGGCGCAGCCGGTGCAGGTCCCGCAGGGTGTCGATCGTGTAGGTGGGCCCGTTGCGGTCGATGTCCACGCGGGACACCGTGAACCGCGGGTTCGACGCCGTGGCCACCACAGTCATGAGGTAGCGGTGCTCGGCGTCGGAGACGTCCTGACCGGCCTTCTGCCACGGCTCGCCCGTGGGCACGAAGACCACCTCGTCGAGGTCGAAGACGGAGGTCACCTCGGACGCCGCCACCAGGTGACCGTGGTGGATCGGGTCGAAGGTGCCGCCCATCACGCCCAGCCGGAGCCGGCCGGGTGTGCGCGGGGGGATCTTCAGGTCGTCAGGGGGCGTCACCGAGGGGGCGGGGGCGTTCACGCGGGCCGATCGGTCGATCAGTGGCGGACGGGTTCGCCGACGCCGGCCAGCATGGCCCGCTCGTCCGCGGGCAGCTGGGACGGGTCCTCGTACTCCCCGATCTCCGGCGCGGTGCCGCGGGAGGAGAAGGACATGGCCGCCATCAGCATGACGATGAACAGCACGAAAGCAATGCCGCCGAAGACCGGGGCCATCGCGTGGAGGCTCTCGTTGACGGAGTGCCCCTCCTCGGCGGCGAGGACGGTGGCGGTGGACAGCAGGTGCAGCGAGCTCATGCGTTTCCCTTCTCGTGCCGGCGGGGCCGGTCTGTGGCGGTGACGGACCTCCCGGGGGACGTCCGTTCCATGGTACGTCTCAGTTGCGCACGTGGCCGTCACCCTGGACGACCCACTTGGTGGTGGTCAGCTCCTCCAGGCCCATGGGCCCCCGTGCGTGCATCTTCTGCGTGGAGATCCCGATCTCCGCCCCGAGCCCCAGCTGCCCACCGTCCGTGAAGCGGGTGGACGCGTTGACCAGCACGGCCGCGGAGTCCACCTCGGCGGTGAAGCGCTCGGCGTTGGCGAGATCGTTGGTCACGATGGCCTCGGTGTGGCCCGTGGAGTAGCGCCGGATGTGCTCGAGCGCCTCCCCCAGCCCGTCCACGACCTTCACGGCCATGTCCTTGTCCAGGTACTCGGTGGCCCAGTCCTCCTCGGTGGCCTTCAGATGGTTCGAGCCCGGGGGCAGCAGGGCCGCGGCGCGGTCGTCCACGTGCAGCGTGACCCCGGCCTTGTCGAGCGCGGCCAGCACCTCACGGGAGGCCTCCGGGGCGCCGCTGTGCAGCAGCAGCGTCTCGGCGGAGTTGCACGTGGAGGTGCGGTGGGTCTTGGAGTTCACCACCACCTTCACGGCCATCTCCGCGGGGGCGGACTCGTCCACGAACACGTGCACGTTGCCCTCGCCCGTCTCGATCACGGGCACGGTGGCGTTGGTGACCACGGACTGGATCAGGCCGCGGCCGCCGCGGGGAATGAGCACGTCCACCTTGCCGCGCGCACCCATCAGCGCGTTGGCGCCCTCGCGGCCGTAGTCGTCCACGGTCTGTACGCAGTCCACGGGCAGCTTGGCGTCCGCCAGCGCGTCCCGCAGCACACCCACGAGCGCGCGGTTGGAGTCGAAGGCCGCCGAGCCGCCGCGCAGCAGCACGGCGTTGCCGGACTTCACGGCGATCCCGGCGATGTCCACGGTCACGTTGGGCCGCGCCTCGTAGATCACGCCGACGACGCCCATGGGCACCCGAATCTGCCGCATCCGCAGCCCGTTGGCCAGCGTCTGCCCCCGCACCACGGATCCCACGGGATCCGGCAGCGCGGCGAGCTCGCGCAGGGCGTCCGCGAGTCCCCTGATCCGCGCGGGGTCCAGCTTCAGCCGGTCCAGCAGCGCGGCGGAGGTGCCCTCCTGGCGTCCGCGCTCCAGGTCGCGCGCGTTGGCCTCCAGGATGCGGTCCCGGCGGGACTCGATCCGCTCGGCCATCAGGTTCAGGGCGCGGTCCTTCCACGCGCGCGGCGCCCGGGCGAGCGCTCGGGCGGCGGTGCGGGCGTCGTCGGCCATCAGGCCCACGCCCGTCACGGGGTCGTCCCCGAAGGTCTCCTGCGCGGTCAGCACTGACATGTCCTCGGCCACTGTTCCTCCTGCTTGTCGAGGGATTCCTGGGGAGCTGGACGACGTCGTGCCGTCGGCTCGTCGAGCGTGTCGAACGGGTGCGGTGGGCGCCGCGCCTACGGCTTGAGCTTCGTACGGACGGAGCGGCGGCGCAGGTTCACGAGGTTGTCCACGTGCACGAGCTCGCGGGCGTAGTCCTCGCCGAACTCCTCCCCGAGCTCGTCGGTGCGCTTGCCGAGCATCCCGGGGATCTCGTCCGAGCCGTAGTTGACGAGCCCGTGGCCCACCTCGTTGCCCTCGGAGTCCACCATGGACACCGGGTCCCCCGCCGTGAAGGTGCCACTCACGGCCGTGACACCCGCCGCGAGCAGGGACCGGCGGCCGAGGATCGCGTCCACGGCGCCGTCGTCGAGGGTCAGGGTGCCCTTGATGTCCGCGAGGTGGGCGAGCCACAGCAGCCGCACGTTGCGGCGCCCGCCCGTGGTGGAGAACCAGGTCCCCACGTCCTCCCCCGCCAGGGCGCGCTCGATGTTCGCCGCGGACGTCACGAGCGCCGGGATGCCGGACGCCGCCGCGATCCGCGCCGCCTCGACCTTGGTGACCATGCCGCCGGAGCCCACCCCGGCACGGCCGATCGTGCCGATCTCCACACCCTCGAGGTCCGTGATCGGGTCCGTGACCGTGGCGATCCGCTCCCCGCCGTCCTGGGGAGGCTTCGTGTAGAGCGCGTCCACGTCCGAGAGCAGCAGGAGCGCGTCCGCCTTGATCAGGTGCGCCACGAGCGCGGCGATCCTGTCGTTGTCGCCGAACTTGATCTCGTGGGTGGCCACGGCGTCGTTCTCGTTGACGATCGGCAGGATCCCCAGGTCCAGCAGCCGCTCAATCTGACGGTGCGCGTTCTTGTACTGGGAGTGGCGCATCAGGTCCTCTGCCGTGAGCAGCACCTGCCCCACGGTCACGTGGTAGCGCGCGAAGTACTCGGTGTACCGGGAGATCAGCAGCCCCTGGCCCACGGACGCGGCCGCCTGCTTGGTGGACAGGTCCTTGGGCCGCCGGGAGAGCCCCAGCGGCTGCAGCCCGGCCGTGATGGCACCGGAGGAGACGAAGACGATCTCCACGCCCTGCGCCTTGACCCGCCCCAGGGCGTCCACGATGCCGCGCAGCGCGTTCTCGTCGATCGAGTTCTCGATCGAGGTCAGGGAGGACGAGCCCACCTTCACGACGACGCGGCGGGCCTTGGGCAGCTGCTCCCGGCTCGTGATCGCGGAGCGGCGGTTCTTCCCGCGGCTCTCGGTACTGAGCTGGATCGCGGACTTCGAGGCCTGCTGCTCCACGGCGGAGACGTCGATGGTCGCGGTGGGGGTCTTCTCGCGGTGCGGCTGCTCACTCACTGTCGCCCGACTCCTTCGTCTCGCCGGATCCGCCCTCGCGGCGGCGGGACCGCGCCTCGTCCACGGACTCGGTCCAGACCCCGGCGCGGCGCTCCTCCTCGAGCTCGGCGCGCGCCTCGGACTTGGCGTCCATGCGGTCGTAGAACTGCTCGCGCTTCTCGCGGCGGGTGGGCCGGGAGGTCTCCTCCATGCGCAGGTCCGTGCCGCGGGGACCGCCGAGCAGCTCGGCGCCGCCCACCATGGTGGGCTCCCAGTCGAAGACCACGCCGTTCTCCTCCGGCCCGATCAGCACCGCGTTGCCGGGCTTCGCGCCGATCCGGAACAGTTCGTCCTCGATGCCGAGCTTCGCGAAGCGGTCCGCGAGGTAGCCCACGGCCTCGTCGTTGTTGAAGTCCGTCTGCAGCACCCACCGCTCGGGCTTCTCGCCCCGCACGTGGTACAGCGGCTCCTCCGCCCGGTCCTCGCGGGTGATCACGAACTCCTGGCGGTCCCGGCCGCGACGACGTCGCGTCGGCTCCGGCTGCAGGACCGTCACCGTGCGCTGTTCCTCCGCACGCTCCTCCTCCTGCTCCCGCGCCTCGGAGACGAGCGCCGCCATGGCGAAGCCGAGCTCCTTCAGACCTTCGTGGGAGGCGGTGGAGACCTCGAACACGGGGTAGCCGCGCTGCTCGAGCTCCGGACGGATGAAGTCGGCGAGATCCCGGGCGTCCGGCACGTCCACCTTGTTCAGGACCACGAGCCGCGGGCGCTCGGTGAGCGGGATCGCGGTGGGGTCCTCGTCCCGCACGGCCTCCGCGTAGTGGGCGAGCTCCTCCTCCAGGGCGTCCAGGTCCGTGAGGGGGTCCCGGCCGGGCTCCAGCGTGGCGCAGTCGATCACGTGCACGAGAGCGGCGCAGCGCTCCACGTGGCGCAGGAACTCCAGGCCCAGGCCCTTGCCCTCGGACGCGCCGGGGATCAGGCCGGGAACGTCGGCGACCGTGAAGCGGGTGTCCCCCGCCTGCACCACGCCCAGGTTGGGGACGAGCGTGGTGAAGGGGTAGTCGGCGATCTTGGGACGGGCGGCGCTCATGGCGGCGATCAGGCTGGACTTGCCAGCGGAGGGGAAGCCCACGAGGGCGATGTCCGCGATGGACTTCAGCTCGAGCTCGACCTCCTGCTCCTCGCCCGGGGTGCCGAGCAGGGCGAAGCCCGGTGCCTTGCGCTTGGGCGAGGCCAGCGCCGCGTTGCCCCGGCCGCCCATGCCGCCGGCGGCCAGCACGTACTCGCTGCCCTCCCCCAGCAGGTCCGCGAGCACATTGCCCTCGCGGTCCTTGACCACGGTGCCGTCCGGGACGGAGAGCACGAGGTCCTGGCCCTTGAAGCCGTGGCGCATGTCCCCCTTGCCGGGCTCGCCGTTCGGGGCCTTCTGGTGCGGGGCGTGGTGGAAGCCCAGCAGCGTGGTGGACTGCCCGTCCACGCGCAGGATCACCGACCCGCCGTCACCCCCGTTGCCGCCGTCCGGTCCGCCCAGGGGCTTGAACTTCTCGCGCTTGACGGACACGCAGCCGTGGCCGCCGTTGCCGCCGGTGGCGTGCACGACGACTCGATCAACAAAACTGGCCACGTGGCTCCTCGGGATCTGGGCGGCCCGCCGTGTGCGGGACCCGTTGGTCTCTGGTGAAAAGACTAGAGGGTGAGCGCGTAGAGCGCCCACCCTCTAGTGGTCGTCACCGCACGAGTCGGCGACGGGTGGACCCTGGGGTCCGGAAGAACTGACTACTCGGCGGTCTGGATGTTGACCACGCGGCGGCCACGGCGGGTGCCGAACTCGACGACACCGGCGGCCAGGGCGAACAGCGTGTCGTCCTTGCCGCGACCCATGTTCAGGCCGGGGTGGAAGTGCGTTCCGCGCTGGCGGACGATGATCTCGCCGGCGTTGACGGACTGGCCGCCGAAGCGCTTCACGCCCAGGTACTGGGCGTTGGAGTCACGGCCGTTGCGAGTGGAGCTCGCACCCTTCTTGTGTGCCATGGTGTGTGCCTACCTTCGTTGAAAATGTATCGGGGACCGGGAGGATCAGGCGTTGATGCCGGTGATCTTGACGGTGGTCAGTTCGGCGCGGAAGCCCTGACGCTTCTTGTAGCCGGTCTTGTTCTTGTACTTCATGATCGAGATCTTGGGACCGCGCAGGTCCTCGATGATCTCGGCCGTGACCTTGACGTCGGCCAGGGTCTTGGAGTCGGAGGTGACCTTGTCCCCATCGACCAGCAGCAGCGCAGGAAGCTCTACGGTGCTGCCTGCCTCGCCGGCGACGCGGTCAAGGGTCACGAGGTCTCCTACGGAAACCTTCTCCTGGCGGCCGCCTGCGCGGACAATCGCGTACACCACTTGGGAACTCACTTCTCTCGACATCTATGGACTGCGTGTGTGGGTCGGGCGGACTCCTGGATGCTGCGAATGTCGAGTCAGCCCGCTGCGGTGGTCGAGGACCGACCGCGTGCCACGTGGCTGTCGCATCAGAACAGGGTGTTCGCCCGAGTGTGCCGCCCTCGCGTGCGGATCATGGATATGACGCACAGCGATGCCCGGCACCGACAGCCCAGACTACCCGATGCGGGGAAGTCACGCCAATCACCCCTCCGTGCCGCTCCCCCGCGCGGTCTGGGCGAAGAACGCCAGTTCGAGCCGGCACGCCCGCAGGAACGCACGCCGCATCGCGGAGCGGGTCGCGGGGTTGGCCACGGCGGCCGCACGGTCCACGGCGCGGCGCACCGTCTCGGTGGCCGCCTGGAACCCCGAATCGCTGTACGTGGCGAGCCAGTCCGCGTACGGATGCTCTTCCCACCCCACCGCGCGGGCACGCTCCATGAGCTCGGTCCCCACGTGCGCGTAGAGCCAGTAGCACGGCAGGATGGCCGCCGCTCCCACGGCGAAGCCGTCCTGCCCGGTGCGGGCCAGCAGGAAGTCCGCGTAGGCGCTCGTGGTCTCGGACGGCTCGTGGGGTGCCCGCCCACCCAGGCGGGCCCGGTGCAGGGCGGACTCCGCGGTGACCACCGATGCCGAGGCGGACGCGAAGTGCTCCCGGGTGTCCTCGTCCGGTGCGGCCGCCGCGAGCAGGGCCAGTGCGCGCGAGTAGTACTCGAGGTACTGCATGTCCTGGTCCAGGTACCACTCGAACGCCTCGCGCCCCAGGGTGCCGTCGCCCAGGCCCCGCACGAAGTCCAGCTGCGCGATCTGCTCCCTGATATCGGCGCTGTCCGCCCACAGCGCGTCCGTGAACCGCTCGCCCAGGACCGCTGCCGCGTCGTCGTCGGCGGCGTCGTCGTCGGCGCAGGCCGCGGCCAGGAACTGCGGGTCCGTGACCAGGGCCTGGACGTGGTGCATGTGGTGCACCGGGCCGTTGCCGTGGCCCACGTGCAGGGTGTCCGCTGTGCGCAGCGCGCCGCGCAGCCACGCGCGGGCCGCGCCGATGCCCCCGGCCCAGTCCCCCGTGCGGGCCACCACGGTGGCCACGGCGGAGGAGAGCGAGCAGCCCGTGCCGTGGGTGTTGCGGGTGACCACGCGCAGTCCGGTGAACTCGGCCACCGGCTCGTGGACGCCCGGGACCACGAGGGCGTCCGGGGTGAGCTCGCCGCCCAGGTGACCGCCCTTGACGAGCACGCGCGTGCCGAAGGTATCGGCGACGGTGCGGCCCTGCGCGAGCGCCTCGTCCCACGTGGTGGCCACGGGGCGCTCCGCGAGCACCGCCAGCTCCGGGAGGTTCGGGGTGATCAGGTCCGCGGCTGGCAGGAGGCCGCGCAGAGCCTCCTCCGCCTCGGGCTCCAGCAGCCGCCCGCCCGCGGTGGCGACCATCACGGGGTCGACCACGACCACGGGGGCGCGACCGGCCGCGAGCCACTCCCGGACCGTCTCGATGACGTCCACGGAGCCGAGCATCCCCACCTTCACGGCGTCGAGCTCGACGTCGTCCGAGACCGCGTCCAGCTGCGCGCGCAGGACGTCGACGGGAGGGGTGTGCACGCTGCGCACGCCCTGCGTGTTCTGGGCGACCACGGCGGTGACGACGCTGAGACCGTAGCCGCCCATCGCGGCGATCGACTTCAGGTCCGCGGCGTGGCCGGCACCGCCGGTGGGGTCCGTCCCGGCGATCGACAGGACGCGGGGAACGGTGAGGACGGGTGTGCTGGAGACGGGCGTGGTGGCCACGACATTCCCTTCGCTAGTGCGAGCTAGATCAGGTTCGACGGGTGTGTTCTCAGCCGCGTGGCGCGGCACCCCGTGTGTGCTCCACCGATCATGCCACAGGGGCGCCCGGATCCCTCCGGACGCCCCTGTGGCATCGCGTCACCTCCCGCACCCGTGGGGCGCGGCGGCGCTCACTCGCCCTTGCGGGTCATCGTGATGTCCTGGGCCTTCACGCCCACGCCCACCACGGTGGGCTGCCCGTCCGTGGCCACGGCCTTCTTCGAGCCGGTGGCCGCCGCGGTGAAGCGGCTGACGGTGGACTTCTGCGCCTCGTACTCCTGGGTGGTCACGCTCGCGGTGCCGGGAGCCGCCGCCGGTGCCACCGCTCGGCGCGAGCCACGACGACGCCGCGCCGGCGCCGGCGTCTCGGCCGTCGGCTGGGCGGTGGTGGCGGTCCGGTTGCCCGAGGTGCCATTGTCCGAGGCGCCGATGTCCGAACGGCCGCCGGAGGGTGCGGTGGCCGCCGAGGCCTTCGCGTCCGCGTTCCGACGATTGCCCTTGTCGGCGCCGCTCTCCTGCGCACCGTTGCCGCGGCCGCCGGTGCTCCGGTCGGCCGTGTCGCCGCCGGCAGTGTCACGACCGCCGTTGTCCCGACCGGTGTTCTCACGGGACCCGCCGTCGCGTCCTCCACGGCGGCTGCCCTGGCGAGACCCGCCCCGGCTGTTGGACGAGCGGCTGCGGGAGTTGCCCCCGCGCGAACCGGAATCCTCGGAGCCCTTGCCCTCGGAACCGTCGGAGTTCTCGGAGTCCGGCGCACCGGATCCGCCGCGGTTCTTCCCCGACGGCGCGGAGTCACCGGAGGTCTCCTCCGTGAACGCCGCCGTCAGCGAGTCCAGCGAGAGCGATTCCGAGGAGTCTCCGTCCGCGCCGGAGCGGTCTTGGCCGGACTGTTCCTGCGGGAGCTCGATGACCTCGCCGTGGATCGTCACGCTGGAGGAGCTGTCGGCGTCCTCGGAGGAGTTCCCGGCATCCGCCGAGCTGTCCTGCTGGTTGCCGTTCTCCTCGCCCTGGGGCCCGCGGCCCCGGCTGCGCTTGCCGCGGCGCTTCTTCCGGCGGCGGCCGCCCTCGGACTCGCCGTCCGAGGTGCCACGGTGGTCCGAGTTCCCGTGGGTGTCCCCGGAGCCGTGGGCCTCGGACGTACCGTGCGTGTCCGAGTCCTGCCGGTTCTGCCCGCCACCCTGCTGGGTGTCCTCGGCACCGGAACCGTGCTGCGCGGCGTCGTCGTCCTCGTGCGCGGACGCGGAGGCGATGCTCGCGAGCGCGGCGCGGGTGGCCTCGGCGCGGGCCTGGTTCTCCTGCTCCTCGGAGCCGCCGCCGCGGTTCTGGGACCGGGAACGGTCCTGCTGCTGGTTGCCCTGGGGCTTGCCGGAGCGCGAGCGCTTGCGCTCGTTGCGGTTGCCGCGGTGGTCCGCGGGGGCGGCGCTGGAGCGGCCCTTGAGCGGGTGGTCGTGGACGACGACGCCGCGTCCCGCGCACTCCTCGCACGGCTCCGAGAAGACCTCGAGCAGCCCGGTGCCCATGCGCTTGCGCGTCATCTGCACGAGACCCAGCGAGGTCACCTCGGCCACCTGGTGCTTGGTGCGGTCCCGGCCCAGGCACTCCACGAGCCGGCGCAGCACGAGGTCGCGGTTGGACTCGAGCACCATGTCGATGAAGTCGACCACGATGATCCCGCCGATGTCCCGCAGCCGCAGCTGGCGCACGATCTCCTCGGCGGCCTCCAGGTTGTTCTTGGTGACGGTCTCCTCGAGGTTGCCGCCGGAGCCCGTGAACTTGCCCGTGTTGACGTCCACCACGGTCATGGCCTCGGTGCGGTCGATCACCAGGGAGCCGCCGGAGGGCAGGAACACCTTGCGCTCCAGTGCCTTGTGGATCTGCTCCTCCACGCGCATGTGCTCGAAGAGGTCCTCGTCCTCGGTCCAGCGGTGCAGCCGGTCCAGCAGGTCCGGGGCCACGTAGGTCACGTAGGCCTCGATGTTGTCCCACGCCTGCTCGCCCTCGACCACCATGGCGGTGAAGTCCTCGTTGAAGACGTCGCGGACGGTCTTGATGGTCAGGTCCGGCTCCGCGTAGAGCATCTCCGGGGCGAGCGTCTTGGTGGACGCCGCCTTCTCCTGGATCTGCTCCCACTGGGACCGCAGCCGGTTGATGTCGTTGGTCAGCTCGGTCTCGGAGGCGCCCTCCGCGGCGGTGCGCACGATCACGCCCGCGCCCTCGGGCAGCCGGTCCTTGAGGATCTTCTTCAGCCGCTGGCGCTCGACGTCCGGCAGCTTGCGGGAGATGCCGGTCATGGAACCACCGGGCACGTACACGAGGTAGCGGCCGGGCAGCGAGACCTGGCTCGTCAGGCGGGCACCCTTGTGGCCCACCGGGTCCTTGGTGACCTGCACGAGGACGGTGTCCCCGGACTTCAGGGCGTTCTCGATCTTGCGGGGCTTCTTGCCGAGCTCGGCGGCGTCCCAGTCCACCTCACCGGCGTAGAGCACGGCGTTGCGGCCGCGCCCGATGTCCACGAACGCCGCCTCCATGGACGGCAGCACGTTCTGCACCTTGCCCACGTACACGTTGCCGATCAGGGAGTCCTGCTGCGTGTGGGAGACGAAGTGCTCCGCGAGGATGCCGTCCTCCAGCACGCCGATCTGGATCCGGTTCTCCTTCTGGCGCACGAGCATCGTGCGCTCCACGGACTCGCGGCGCGCGAGGAACTCGGCCTCTGTGATCACGTGGCGCTTGCGGCCGAACTGACGGGACTCGCGGCGCCGCTGGCGCTTGGCCTCCAGGCGCGTGGAGCCCTTGACGCCCACGACCTCGTCAGGGCCGGTGCCCTCGGAGCCGCCGCGGGGGGCGCGCACGCGGGTCACGGAGCCGTCGGAGTCGTCCACGAGCTCCATGTCCTCCTCGCCACGGCGCCGACGACGACGCCGCTTGCTGGAGGCGCTGCCCGACTCGTCCTCGTCCTCGTGGTCGCCGCGGGCGGCACGCTCGGCCTCCCGCTGCGCCTCGCGCTCCTGGGCGGCCTCGCGCAGGCGGGCGGCCTGCGCCTCGGCGGCCTTGCGGATCTCGTCCGGGTCCGGGGCGTGGAACATCAGGGACGCACCGGGACCGAAGGCGCCGAAGTCTTCCTGCGTGGGGGGCTCGGTCTCCTCCTCGGACTCCTCCTCAGTGACCTCGACGGTCACGTTCTCGACGACCTCGACCGTCTCGGCCGCCTCACACTGCTGCGCGGACTCCGACGGCGTGGCCTCGCCCTGAGCCGCACCAGCGTCCGTGGGCGTTGCCGCGGGCTCCTGCGACGCGGCACCGAGGGCGGCGGCGGCCTTGGTGTCCCCCGCGGGGACCTCGCCGACCGTGGCCGGGGCGGCGCTCTCCTCGTCGGTGGCCTGCGCCTCGGTGGCCTGCGTTTCGGTGGTCCGCCCTTCGGTGGCCTCGACGGAAGCCGTCTCGACGGCAACCTCAGCGGCGGCGTCATCCGCATCGCTGGGCTCCGGCGCGGTGCCCTCGGGTGCCGGAGCCGAAGGCTCGGCGGCGACCGCGGCGGCGTCGTCCGCCACAGAGGCGGCGGGCTCGGGGCTTGCGGCGGCGTCCTGTTCAACGGGGGTGGAGGCCGCGGCCTCCAGCGGGGACTGGGAGTTTTCCTGCTCAGATTCCATGTGTGGTTGTGCTCCTGCTCGGGGCACCGCCCGCACCCGGGCCCGAGGTGTGCTCGGTCGGTCGAGCCGGTGTTCTCCACGCGGCCGCCGGAAGTCGAGTTCGTACCCGCGGGCGCGGCGTGTGTCACGCGCGCCGTCCACGGGCCGGCGGATGCCCGAGCCGCTGGGTCCTGGGGACCGCGGACTTGACCGGTGCGGACGCGCTCGATCCTCTGAGAGCCGCGGGTCCGCGCCGATGACGATCGGTGCTCCTGCCGGGCCGGGTCCTCATGTGCGGCTGAGGGCCGACCACCTGCAGTATCTCACAGTCGTCCCCGTCACCGCGCATTCCGCGTGGCCCAGCGCACACGTTCGTCCTGGGCGTGATCCCGGCGGCGGGCACTGCCCACCCGGGACCGGCGGTGCGCCGAGGGGACCCCCACGCGGGTGGTCTACCATCGGGCGCGTGAGCTCAACATCCCCCGCACCAGCCGCACACCCCCACGATCCGGTCCGGGACCACGTGCCCGTGCCCGTTCCCCGGGCGGACCGCGCCTGGGCGTGGCTCGCCGTCGTGTGCTCCGTGGTGGGCTTCGCCGCCTCCGCCGTGCTCGTGGCCGAACGGCTGGCGATCTTCCAGGACGCGGGCCACCGCTCGAGCTGCGACTTCAACTCGTGGCTCTCGTGCGGCACCGTGATGCGCACCCCGCAGGCGGAGCTCTTCGGCTTCCCCAACCCGTTCATCGGCATCGTGGCCTACGCCGTGGTGCTCGCGGTGGCCGTGGGGGTGCTCGCCGGCGCCCGGTACGCGCGCTGGTACTGGGTGCTGCTGTGGCTGGGCACCGCGGCGGGCTCCGTGTTCACCCTGTGGCTGTGGTGGCAGACCACCTTCCACATCAACGCCCTGTGCCTCTACTGCATGATCGTGTGGTGCGCCCAGACCCTGCTGCTCGCGCACACCACCGCCCGGATGCGCCAGGCCGGGATCCTCGGCTCCTCCCCGCGCGGGATGGACTCCGGACTCTCCGCGTGGGCGTGGTTCAGCGGCATCGCCGCCCTGGTGGTGGTCTTCGGCGTGATCGCCGTGCGCTTCGCCACGGTCATCTTCGGCTGAGCACCCCGAACACCCGAGCGCTCTCTCGACCTGGGCGCCCTGACCACCTGAGCACCCCCGCTGGACGCCCGACACCGGACGACGACGGCGCGCCGCGAGCTCCCGGAGCATGTCCAGGGGGCCGCGGCGCGCCGTCGTCGTCTCTGCGGACCGGGGTCCGCGTCCTGTCGGCGGGTGAGAGCCGGTCAGCCGAACCAGATGCCGATCTCGCGCTCGGCGGACTCAGGCGAGTCGGAGCCGTGCACGAGGTTCTTCTGAACCTTCTCGCCCCAGTCGCGCCCGAGGTCGCCGCGGATGGTGCCCGGGGCGGCCGTGGTCGGCTCGGTGGCGCCGGCGAGGCTGCGGAAGCCCTCGATCACGCGGTCGCCCTCGACGACCGCGGCCACCACCGGCCCGGACATCATGAACTCCACGAGCGGCTCGAAGAACGGCTTGCCCTGGTGCTCGGCGTAGTGCTGCTCCAGGACCTCGCGGGTGGCCGTCACGCGCTTGAGCTCGGCCAGGGTGTAGCCCTTGGCCTCGATGCGGGCCAAGATCTGGCCGGTGAGTCCGCGCTGGACACCGTCCGGCTTCACGAGGACGAGGGTGCGCTGCGTCATGAGGATCTCCTTGCTGGTCACGGACTCGCGGGGAGTCCACTGCGGTGCACCGCGCTCTGTGCCTCTCAGCTGCAGGGCGCTGTCGGTGCCGGGTGGTCGGGTGCTGTGGCGAGCCTATCCGCCCGGGCCGGGGGTCCGGGAACGCGGCCCGGGACAGGGCTCGCCCCGGGCGGTTCAGGTCTGCGGGTGGGCTTCCTCCCAGCGGCGCTGCTCTTCCGCGCGCTGGGCGTTCTCCCGGTCCATGCTTCCGCCCTTGACCACGGCGTACCACCAGGCCAGGGCGCACATGGCACCGATCACGAACATGGCCGGGACCACGAACCCGGTGGCGATCAGCACGAGCTGCAGCACCCACCCCGCGGCGTAGCCCCACGGCCGGCGCAGCACGGCACACGCCATGACGAACACCGCCGCGAGCACCACGGCCCCGACCATCAGCCAGACCTTCGCGGGAGTGCTCCAGTCCCGTGCCACCAGTCCGAACGCGGCCAGGGCGGCGAAGAAGACGATGAACGCCTCGATGCTCAGCACGCTGGACGCGAACATCGTCTTGACCGAGCCCTTCTTCTTGGGCTGTCCGGGGCGCCACTCGCGCTGCGCCTTGCTCATGCGGGCCATGCGGTTCCTTCCGAGGGTCGGGGGTGGTGGGTTCTGGCGCGGGGGTCACAGCTCGAGCAGCGCACGCGCCTCACCCACCACGGTGATCGACCCGGTGATCAGCACGGCCCCGTCCGAGGCGTGGCGGTCCACGGCGTCCTGGACGGCGGCCGAGCAGGCGTCCTCCAGTCGCGGTGCCACGCGCACGGTGTCCTCGTCGAAGCCCATGTCCACGGCGATCTCGGCGAGCTCCTCCGGGTCCATGGCCCGCGGGGACTGCGAGCGCGTGCACCACAGGGTCACGTCGAACTCGCGGTACTCGTCCGCGAGCACGCGGAACATGGCCTCGGAGTCCTTGTCCTGGAGCACGCCCACCACGAGGTTCAGGGTGGTGAACGTGAACGCCTCGCGCAGGGCGGACGCGGAGGCGAGCAGCCCGTGCGGGTTGTGGGCGGCGTCGAGCAGCACGGGCGGGGCGGTGCGCACGAGCTCGAGCCGGCCCGGCGAGGACGCAGCGCCGAGCCCGGCGGCCACGAGCTCCTGGTTCAGCGGCTTCTCGCCGCCCCCGAGCAGGGCTTCGACGGCGGCCACGGCCACCGCGGCGTTCTGCGCCTGGTGGGCACCGAACAGCGGCAGCATGAGGTCCTCGTAGCGCGCGGCGAGGCCCTGCAGGGTGATCACCTGCCCGCCCACGGCGGTGGTGCGCTGCTCGACCCCGAACTCCACTCCCTCGAAGCGGAACGGGACGGAGAGCTCCGTGGCGCGTTCCAGCAGCACCTGGGCGGCCCCGGGCTGCTGCGCGGCGCTCACGAGGAACCCGCCGGGCTTCACGATCCCGGACTTCTCCCCGGCGATCTCCTCGACGGTCTCGCCGAGCATCCCGGTGTGGTCGAGGTCGATGGGCGTCACCACGGACACCGCGGCGTCCGCGACGTTGGTGGCGTCCCACGAGCCGCCGATGCCCACCTCCAGGACCATCACGTCCACGGGCTCGTCCGCGAAGACCGCGAACGCGAGCACCGTGAGGGTCTCGAAGTAGGTCAGCCGGGGGGCGCCGTCCGCCTCCAGGTGGCGGTCCACGAGGTCCAGGTACGGGGCGATCTCGCCGTAGATCCGCACGAAGGTCTCGTCGGAGACGGGTTCGCCGTCGATGCTGATCCGTTCGGTCACGCGCTCCAGGTGCGGGCTCGTGTAGCGGCCCACGCGCAGGTCGTGGGCCAGCAGCAGGGACTCGACCAGCCGTGCGGTGGAGGTCTTGCCGTTGGTCCCGGTCACGTGCACCACGGGGGCGCTGCGGTGCGGGTCCCCGAGGGCCTCCACGGCCAGCTGCACCGCGTCCAGGCGCGGCGCCATGCGGTCCTCCGGCGCGCGGGAGAGCAGGTGCTGGTAGATGTCCTCCACGGACGCGAAGTTCTCGTGCTCGCTCGCCGCGCTCATGCGGACACCACCTCCACGCTCACGCTCAGGTCCGTTGCGGGGACCAGCTCCAGCTCCTCGGACAGGGTCTCCCCCGCCACGAGCTCGCGGTTGGCCTCCACGGCCGCCACGGTGGTGGCGTCCGCGGCCACGCGGGTGCGGATCCGGTCGGAGACGTTCAGCGCGGCGTCCTTGCGCGCCTGCTGGATGGCTCGCACGACGTCGCGGGCCACGCCCTCGGCGCGCAGCTCGTCCGTGAGCTCGGTGTCCAGCGCCAGGAAGCCGCCGCCGGGCAGCACGGTGACGGCGCGCGCGGAGCTCGCCGCGGCGTCGTCGACCACGGTGACGAGCTCGTACTCGCCCTCCTGCAGCTCGACCCCGCCGGCGACGACGCCGCCCTCCTCGGTCACGGACCAGTCGCCCGTCTTCGTGGCCTTGATGACCTGCTGCACCTGCTTGCCCAGGCGCGGCCCGGCCGCGCGGGCGTTGACCTTCAGCTCCTGGGAGATGCCGTACTCGGCCGCGGAGACCTCGTCCGAGTCCTCCAGGGTCACGGAGCGCAGGTTGAGCTCGTCCGCGACGATCTCCTCGAACGTGCCCTCCAGGGCGTGGGCGCCGGGAACCGCGACCGTCATGCCGGCCAGCGGCTGACGCACGCGCAGGCTGTTGGCCTTGCGCAGCCCCGAGCCCGCCGAGCAGATGGCGCGCGTGCGGTCCATGGCCGTGACCAGGTCCTCGTCCCGCGGGAACAGGGACGCGTCCGGCCAGTCGGTCAGGTGCACGGAGCGCCCGCCCGTGAGACCGCGCCAGATCTCCTCGCTGATCAGCGGCAGCAGGGGCGCGCTCACGCGGCACACCGTCTCCAGGCACGTGTAAAGCACGTCGAACGCCTGGGTGTCCTCCTCGAAGAACCGCTCGCGGGAACGGCGCACGTACCAGTTGGTGAGCGTGTCCATGTAGCTGCGCAGCCGCTCGGCCGCCGCCCAGATGTCGTACTCGTCGAACAGCCGCTTGGTGTCCGTGACCAGGGCACCGGTCTCGGCCAGGATGTAGCGGTCCATCACGTGCTCGGCGTCGTAACGGGGCTGGGCGTCGTAGCCCGCTCCCCCGTTCGCAGCGTTCGTGTAGAGGCCGAAGAAGTGGTAGACGTTCCACAGCGGCAGCAGCATCTGCCGCACGCCGTCGCGGATGCCCTGCTCGGTCACCACCAGGTTGCCGCCGCGCAGGATTGGCGAGGACATCAGGAACCAGCGCATGGCGTCCGAGCCGTCCCGGTCCAGGACCTCGTTGACGTCCGGGTAGTTGCGCAGGGACTTGGACATCTTCTGCCCGTCCGAGCCCAGCACGATGCCGTGGGAGATCACGTTGCGGAACGCCGGGCGGTCGAACAGCGCGGTCGCCAGGATGTGCAGCGTGTAGAACCAGCCGCGGGTCTGGCCGATGTACTCCACGATGAAGTCACCGGGGTTGTGCGTCTCGAACCACTCGCGGTTCTCCATGGGGTAGTGCACCTGGGCGTAGGGCATGGACCCGGAGTCGAACCACACGTCCAGCACCTCGGGGACACGGCGCATCACGGACTGCCCCGTGGGGTCGTCCGGGTTGGGGCGCGTGAGGTCGTCGATCCACGGCCGGTGCAGATCCACCTCCCCGGAGGCGTTGCGCGGCAGCCGGCCGAAGTCCCGCTCCATCTCCGCGAGCGATCCGTAGACGTCGCGGCGCGGGTGGTTGGGGTCGCTGGACTCCCACACGGGGATGGGCGAGCCCCAGTAGCGGTTGCGCGAGATCGACCAGTCGCGGGCGTTCTCGAGCCACTTGCCGAACTGGCCGTCCTTGACGTTGCCCGGGATCCAGTTGATCTCCTGGTTCAGCTCCACCATGCGGTCCTTGAACGCGGTGACGCTCACGAACCACGAGGACACCGCCCGGTAGATCAGCGGGTTCCGGCAGCGCCAGCAGTGCGGGTAGGAGTGCTCGTAGGAGGCCTCGCGGACCAGCACGCCGCGCTCGCGCAGGTCGCGCACCACGGTGCGGGTGACCTCCCTGTCGAACACGTTCAGCCCGGCCAGCGCGGCCAGCGGGGCGCCCTCGGCCAGCGACTCGTCCGTGAGGAACGGGTAGAACCGGCCGCTCTCGTCCACGGAGAGCACCACGGGGATGTCGTGCTCCGCGCACGTGAGCTGGTCGTCCTCGCCGTAGGCCGGGGCCTGGTGCACGATGCCCGTGCCGTCCGTCGTCGTCACGTAGTCCGCCACGAGGACCTGCCACGCGTGCTCGGTGCCGAAGCGCTCGGCGTCCGTGAAGTAGTCCCACAGCGGGGCGTAGCGGATGCCCGCGAGCTGCTCGCCCGTGTAGTGCGCCGTGACCGCGTCCCGCACGGCGGCGGCCGGGTCCTCGGCGTCGCCGTAGCCCAGGTCCTTCGCGTAGCCGGGTGCCAGCTCCGCGGCCACGAGGAAGCGGCGGCCCGCCAGCTCCCCCGCGCCGGGCACCAGCGCGTAGTCGATCGCGGGCCCGACGGCGAGCGCCTCGTTGGTGGGCAGGGTCCAGGGGGTGGTGGTCCAGGCGATGGCCTCGGCGCCGGCGAGCTCCGCGGCCACGGCGGGCTCCGCGGCCCAGGAGGTGTCGTCAGAGAGCCGGAACGCCACGGTCACGGAGGTGTCCTGGCGCATCTTGTAGACGTCGTCGTCCATGCGCAGCTCGTGGTTGGACAGCGGCGTCTCGTCCTTCCAGCAGTACGGCAGCACGCGGTAGCCGGAGTAGACGAGGCCCTTGTCGTCGAGGGCCTTGAACGCGCTGATCACGGACTCCATGTAGTCCGGGTTCAGCGTCTTGTAGTCGTTGTCGAAGTCCACCCAGCGGGCCTGGCGGGTGACGTAGTCCTGCCACTCGCTGGCGTAGGTGAGCACGGAGGAGCGGCAGGCGTCGTTGAACTTGTCGATGCCCATCGACTCGATCTCCTGCTTGTCCGTCATCCCGAGCTGCTTCATGGCCTCGAGCTCGGCGGGCAGACCGTGGGTGTCCCAGCCGAAGCGGCGCTCCACGCGGCGGCCCTGCTGGGTCTGGTAGCGGGCCACGAGGTCCTTGACGTAGCCGGTGAGCAGGTGCCCGTAGTGGGGCAGGCCGTTGGCGAAGGGAGGGCCGTCGTAGAAGACGAACTCGTTGGAGCCGTCCTCGCCGCGCTCACGCTGGTCGATGCTGGCCTGGAAGGTGTTGTCCCGCTTCCAGTACTCGAGCACCCGCTCCTCGATGAGCGGCAGCCGCGGTGCGGGCGGCACGCCCTGCGCGGCGGGGTCGGTGCTCGCCTTGGGATACACGAAAGAGTCGGTCACGGTGCTCCATCCTGAGATGACAACGGTTTCAGGATGCGAGGACGCCCGGGCGCACGGGGCGCCGGTGGCGCGGTACCACCTCGCTTGTCCGCCGCCTCGTCGACTGGTGCCGACGACGCCGCGGGCCGCTCGTTGAGGGCTGTCACGTGCCCGGGACGTCCGGTTCTACTGGGGCCGCTGGCGGCCGGTTCTTCCGGAGGGGCTCCCCGGTGATGGCCGGATCAGCGCCCGCGCGCACGAGGCGCACCCGTCCATGATAGCGCGCCGGGCGGCGTCGTCCTCCCCCGGTGCTCCCCGTGCGTCCAGGCCCTCAGACCGCGGGCTGGAACTGCACGCGGCCCTCCTGCACCCGCACGGGATACACGGGCAGCGTCCAGTCCCCGCCGGCCATGCACTGCCCGGTGGCGAGGTCGTAGGTCTCCTTGTAGAGCGGTGAGGCCACCGTGTGCTGCTCGCCGTGGCGGCCCACGATGCCGCGGGCGATCACGAGCGCACCGGAGCGCGGGTCCCGGTGGTCGGTGACGAACACGCGGTCGTCGTTGGTGCGGAACACCGCGTACTCGTGCCCGGCCACGATCACGGCCTCGCCCCAGTTGACCTCCAGGTCCTCGAACGCGCACACGTCCACCCAGCCTTCCGCGTCCGGGGCGGACGGCCGCCGCGCCCCCTCGCCGTGGGCGGCCGGAGACCCCTGCGTGGTGCCCTGCGACGTCGTGCTGTCCATGGAAAACCTCCCACCGCGCCGCGCGGGCGCCCAGATAATTCGCATTCTCGGCGCTAATCTAGCAGTGTCGCGTCCGTCACGGACGCGGGACGCCAGCCGGACCCCGGAAGGACACCCCATGACAACGCTCTCCGATCGACCCGCGGCCGAGAGGCCCCGGTCCGTCCTCGTCCTCGGTGGAGGCCCCGCCGCGTTCCGCCTGGTCCGCGCACTCACGGAACGGGCGGAGGAGCCGCTGAGCATCACCGTGCTCGCGGAGGAGCCCTACACGCCCTACGACCGCGTGGCGCTCGAGCAACTCTTCGACGACCCGGAGCGGGACCTCACCCTGGGCGACGGCTCCCTGTGGTCCCGGCCGGAGGTCCGCCTGCTCACGGAGACCCGCGCCGTGGCCCTGGACCGCGAGCGCCGGGTGGTCACCGACCAGCGGGGCGAGGAGCACCCCTACGACGACGTCGTGCTCGCCACCGGCTCCCGCGCCGCGGTGATTCCCATTCCCGGCTCGGACCACACCCACGTGTTCCGCGGGGTGGACGACGTCCGCGGCATGGTCGACGAGGTCGCGGAGCTCACCGCGCGGCTGGGGCGCAGGCCCCGGGCCGTCGTGGTGGGCGGCGGACTGCTCGGGCTGGAGGCCGCCCAGGGGCTGCAGCACGTGGGCGCGGACCCCACCATCCTGGACGTGGCCTCGTGGCTGCTGTCCATCGAGCTGGACCAGGCCGGCGGGCACATGGTCAACGACCTCATCCGGGCCACGGGGATCGGCGTGCAGTGCGGCGCGTTCATCTCCTCCGTGAACCTGGACGCCTCCGGCGCGGTGGTCTCGGTGTCCCTGGCCGAGTCCCTCGGGGACGAGTCGCAGGTGCACACGATTGACGCGGACCTCGTGGTGATGGCCGCGGGCATCCGCCCCAACGACGACCTCGCGAAGAACGCGAACCTGCCCGTGGGCCCGCGCGGCGGCGTCGTGGTGGACGAGGGCTGCCGCACCACGGACCCGCACGTGTGGGCCATCGGGGAGGTCGCCCACATCCTCGGGCGCACGTGGGGACTCGTGGCACCGGCGAACGCCATGGCCGAGGCCACGGCCGTGAACCTGCTCGGCGGGGACAGCGCCGTCGCGGACTTCGACGTGGCCACCAAGCTGAAGTTCTCCGGCGTGGACGTCGCCGGCTTCGGCGACCGGCTGGGCAAGACCCCGGACTGCCTCGAGGTCGTCTACGCGGACCCGGCGCGCGGGATCTACCAGAAGATCGTGGTCGCCCAGGACGCCCGCACCCTGCTGGGCGGGGTCTTCGTGGGCGACACCGCGCCCTTCGACTCCCTGCGCCCCCTGCTGGGCCGCGAGCTGCCCGCCGAACCGGGCGTGTACCTCTCCGCCGCCGGCGGGGACGGGCCCGGGGACATCGAGCTGCCCGACGACGCCGTGCTGTGCTCGTGCAACAACGTGGACTTCGGCACGGTGCGCTCCGCGATCGACGCCGGCAACCGGGACGTCGCCTCCCTGAAGGCCTGCACGAGCGCCGGAACCCAGTGCGGCTCGTGCGTGCCCATGCTGGAGAAGACCCTCAAGCAGCGCATGAAGGCCCTCGGGCTCTCGGTGTCCAAGGCCCTGTGCGAGCACTTCGAGCTCTCCCGCCCCGAGCTCTACGAGGCCGTGCGCAGCACCGGGCTGGAGGACTTCGAGTCCGTGCTCGCCCGCTTCGGCACCGGCGAGGACGGCTGCGCGGTGTGCAAGCCCACGGTGGCCTCGATCCTGCACTCCCAGGTCCACGCCTACTCGCTGGACGGCGGGCGCGGCACCCTGCAGGACACCAACGACCGCAACATGGCCAACATGCAGAAGGACGGCACCTACTCGGTCATCCCCCGCATCCCCGGCGGGGAGATCACCCCGCGCAAGCTCGCCGTGCTCGCGGCCGTGGGCGAGAAGTACGGGCTCTACACCAAGATCACCGGAGCGCAGCGGATCGGGCTCTACGGCGCCCGCCTGGAGCAGCTGCCCCGGATCTGGCAGGAGCTCGTGGACGCTGGCTTCGAGTCCGGCTCCGCCTACGGCAAGGCCCTGCGCAACGTGAAGTCCTGCATCGGCAACTCGTGGTGCCGCTTCGGTGTGCAGGACTCCGTGGCGCTCGCCGTGGACCTGGAGAACCGCTACCGCGGGCTGCGCTCGCCCCACAAGTTCAAGTTCGGCGTCTCCGGGTGTAGCCGCGAGTGCGCGGAGGCCCAGGGCAAGGACGTGGGCGTGATCGCCACGACCCACGGCTGGAACCTGTTCCTGGGCGGCAACGGCGGCTCCAACCCCGCGCACGGGCGGCTGCTCGCCAAGGACCTCACGCGCGAGGAGGTCTTCCGCTACGTGGACCGCTACCTCATGTACTACATCCGCACCGCGGACCGGCTGCAGCGCACCGCCCGCTGGTTCGAGGAGCTGGACGAGACCTACGGGGACGGCACCCAGCACGTGCGCAGCGTGATCGTGGACGATTCGCTCGGCATCTGCGCGGACCTCGAGGCCGAGGTGGAGCGGCACCTGGAGGCGTACGAGGACGAGTGGGCCGCCACCCTCGCGGACCCGCAGCGCATGCGCCGCTTCCGGGCCTTCGTCAACGAGCCCGAGGGCGATCCCGCGGACCTGGACGCGCGCATGTACGTGCTCGAACGCGACCAGATCCGCCCCGCCACCCCGCAGGAGGTGGACGAGTCCGAGGCCGGGAACGGCCACCGCGTGCTCGTCTCCGGGGCGAAGATCCCCGTGGGCCAGCCGTGAGCGGGCGTTCTCCGAGCAACTGCGCCTGAGGCTGCCCCTGACCCGCGGTCCTCTGAGCAGTCTCTCCTGAGCAGAGGGGCCCGGGGCCAGTTCGCTGGGAACATTCCCTGGGGACGTCAGCACCGGGAGCCCACACGGGCTCCCGGCTGGGGCCCTCAGCGTTCCCCGGCGGCGTCGTCCTCCCCCAGCGCGGCCACCCGGCCGACCAGGATGACGGCGGGCGCCCGCACCCCCCGCTGCTCCGCGGTGGCGGCAATGCCCGCCAGGTCCCCCACGGTGCACCGCTGCTCGGGGGTCCACCCCCGCTCGACCACGGCCACGGGGGTCTCCGGTGGGTAGCCCGCGGCCACGAGGGTCTCGCAGTGCCGGGCCAGGCCGCGCACGCCCATCATGAGGATGAGGGTGTGGCCGTCCCGGTAGGGCACGTGGTGCAGCTCCTCGTGCGCGGTGATCACCGTGAATCCGTGGGCCAGGTCCCGGTGCGTCACGGGGATCCCGGCCGCCGCGGGCACGGAGATGGCCGAGGTCACCCCGGGCACCACCTCGGTCCGGATGCCGTGGGCGTGGCAGTACTCGACCTCTTCGCCCCCGCGGCCGAACACGAACGGGTCCCCGCCCTTCAGCCGCACGACACGGTGCCCGAGCCGTGCCTCCTCGACGAGCGTCTCGTTGATCCGGTCCTGGGTGACCTTGTGGTACCCGGCGCGCTTGCCCACGTCCACGATCCGCGCGTGCTCGGAGAGCTCCGGAAGCAGAGACGTGGGCCCCAGCCGGTCTGCGACCACGACGTCCGCGCCGGCCAGCAGCCGACGGCCGCGCAGCGTGAGCAGGCCGGGGTCACCGGGTCCGCCGCCCACCAGGGCCACGGTGCCCGGGGCCTGCGCGCCCGGTTCACGCTCCACGCCGTCCTCCGACGCACGGTGGGCGCCCACGGGAATCTCGCCGCTCTCCAGGCGCGCGGCTACCCACGCCGCGATGCGCTTGGCCCGCACCGGGTCACCCGTGGCGTTGACGGCCACAGTGACGCCGTGGGCGCGCGCGGTGGCCGGGACCCAGGCAACCGAGTGCGCCGCGTCGCCACCCTTGACGCAGAAGACACGACGCCGCTCTGCTGCCTCAGCCACGAGGTCCTGCAGCTCCGGGGAGCCCGTGTGGGCGAGCACGAGCCACGCGCCGTCGAGGTCTTCCGGGACAAAGCCACGCTCGTGCCAGGTCAGCTCCCCCACCGTGGCCAGTTCGCGCAGGGCGTCCGTGACGTCCGGGGCCACGAGGTCGACGACGGCGCCCTCGGCCAGCAGCCCCGGCACTCGCCGCGCCGCGACGGGACCGCCGCCGACCACCAGGACGCGGCGTCCGGACAGGTTGAGGCCCAGGGGGTAGGTCATGGCCGGCGGAGCTCCTCGGGCGGGCGACCCGGGTGAGAGGCCGTCCTCGTGCGCTGGTCCGGGCCCGGCGAGGCGGCGCTCGCGGCGGACAGTCGCCACGACGGAACCGGTGCACCGGGGCACGGTGGGATCCCCGCCATGCTACGCACAGCACCGTCCGCGCCCACCCGGCCCGTCACATACGCGTCACGCGTGTCTCATCGGCCATGCGACGTCGCCCCCGCCACGCCAGGCCAGCGCTCCCGGGTACGCCCCGTTACCCCGGCGCCACCGCTCGCACGCCGTCGCTCCGGCATCCCACGTGGGGCGTCGTCCCCCGATGGGGCGCGGTCGTCCCCCGCGCCGTCACGCGAACGAGATCACTCGGTCGCCGCGCCGAGCCTCCAGTAGCCCATGAAGGAGATGTCGCCGCGGGGCACGCCCGCGCTCACGCACATCCGGCGCAGCGACTTCACGCCCGAGGACTCCGCGGCGAGGAACCAGTACGTCCCCCGGCCCTCCGTGCTCGCGGTGTTCCACACGAACTCCGGGTCCTCGGCTGCGGTCCCGTGCGCGCTCCCGGTCTCGGGCTCCGCGCGCCTCCAGCCCCGCCTCGTGCGCTCGCAGAGTCGGGCCCACAGCCACAGCTCCAGCGCCAGGTTTCGCGCCCGGTCCTCCCGGGGCAGCCACGTCCAGGACAACTCGGTGCCGCCCGCCAGCCGCACGCGCAGCGCACGGTCCCCGGGGGACGACGTCGCCCGCTCCAGCGCCCGCGGCCCGGCGGCGGTCGCGGCGTCGCCGCCGGTGGGAACCTCCACGGCCACCTCCAGGCGGCGCGGCGGCGCGCACGTCGTGGCGCCCGCCTGCACCCGCACCCCCTGGTCGAGACCGTCCACGATCGCCGCCACGGCGGGCAGGGCCGTCTCGTCACCGGCGAGCACGACGTCCTGCCCGGCGGCCCGGTGCTCGTCCCACGCGGCCCACCAGGCGGCGTCGCCCGTGGGAACCAGCAGCTGGACGTCCTCGCCCTCCCGCGTGGACTCGCCCCACGCGGCCCCGGGGCCCATGCCGTGCTCGGGGTCCCCGTGCAGCACCACGTCGATCGCGAGCTCGGGGACCTCCCGGCCCGCGAGGTCCACGGTGGTGGCGTCCCGGACCGTGTAGGTGCGGATCCAGCCGCTCTGTTCGGGTGGCGCGGCCATGAACTCGCGACGCCAGCGGGCCACGTCCGAGACGTCCACGTCCAGCAGCTGCCCGCGCCGGGGCGGGACCAGGACCTTGAGGTAGGCGTCCGCACGCGGGCCGGGGCCCTGCTCGCCCCACGGCATCGTCCACAGCTGCTCGCCGGCCACCCGCACCCGCACGAGGTGCTCGCTCAGCCGCTCGGTGCCCGTAACCCGCGCGCTCACGCACGCCAGCTGCGTCACGGCCGCAGCCCTTCCGCGGGGGCGTCCGCGCGCCCGGCGGACAGCGGGATCACCACGCGGGCCCCGGTGACGTCGTCGTGCAGCACGCGCGCCCTCATGTCGAACACCGAGCTCACGGTCTCGTCCGTCATGACCTCGTGCGCGGGTCCACGGGCGGCCACGCCGCCGTCCTTCACGGCCACGAGCACGTCCGCGTACCGGGCGGCGAGCGAGAGCTCGTGCAGCACCATGACCAGCGTGATCCCGCGGGCCCGCTGCAGCTGGCCCAGGATGTCCAGGATCTCCACCTGGCGAGCGATGTCCAGGTACGTGGTGGGCTCGTCGAGCAGCAGCACGTCCGTCTGCTGCGCGAGCGCCAGGGCGATCCACACGCGCTGGCGCTGCCCGCCGGACAGCGCGGTGACCTGCCGGTCCACCAGATCCCCCAGCCCGGTGAGGTCGATGGCCTCGGCCACGGCGGCGTCGTCCTCGGCGCGCCAGCGTCCGAAGGCACCGCGGTGGGGGTGGCGCCCACGGGAGACCAGTTCCTGGACGGTCACGCCCTCGGGCGCCACCGGGTCCTGCGGCAGGAAGCCGACGGTCTGCGCGAAGCGCCGGCGGTGCCACGCGCTCACGTCCTCCCCGCCCACGAGCACCTGCCCGGAGTCCGCGGTGAGCTGCCGGGCGCACGTGCGCAGCAGCGTGGACTTGCCGCAGCCGTTGGCACCGACCAGCGCGCTCACGCGCCCGGCGGGGAACGTGACACTCACGTCCCGCAGGATCGGCGCGCCTCCGTAGCCCACGCTCAGCCCGCGGACCTCGAGCGACGACGAGGCCGTCCGCTCCCGGTCCCCGGTCACGGCCACGTTCTGCTCGGGAGCACTCATGCCTCCGCCTTTCCTCGTCCGATCAGCAGCCACAGCAGCACGGGTGCACCCGCGGCGGCCGTGACGACCCCCACGGGCAGGGCCAGGTTGGGGATGGCCTCGGCCGCCACATAGTCCGAGACCACCATGAGCAGCGCCCCCACCAGCGCGGCGTGGTGGGCCCTGCCCTCACCACCGCCGAGACCGCGCGCGATGGGCGCGGCCATGAAGGACACAAACGCCACCGGGCCGACCGTGGCGGCGGCAACGGCCACCAGCGCGACGGCCAGGCCCAGCGCAGCAAGACGTACCCGCGGCACCCGGACGCCCAGCCCGGCCGCGAGCGCGTCCCCCGTGCCGAGGGCGTCCACGGCGGGGACCAGCAGCGCGCACAGTGGCAGCAGCACGAGCAGGGTGAGCGCCATGCGGGCGATGTCCTGCCACGAGGCCGCGGCGAGCGAGCCGGTGAGCCACTGCATCGCGTCCTGCGCGGCGTAGATGTCAGCGCGGGTGAGCACGGCGTTGATCGCCGCACTCGTGAGCGCTCCCCCGGTCACGCCCGTGAGCACGAGCCGGCCGATGTTCGCGCGGGTTCCCCCGGCGGCCAGGACGACGGCGGCCATCAGGCCGAAGCCGCCCGCGAGCGCGCTGAGGGTGACCGCGACGCCGGAGAGCCCGCCCACGGTGATGGCGAGGACGGCGCCGAGTCCGGCTCCGGAGGAGACGCCCATGATGTCCGGGGAGGCCAGGGGGTTGCGCAGCACCCGCTGGAAGAGGTGGCCCGCCAGACCGAAGGCGATCCCCGTGAGGATTCCCAGCACGGTGCGCGGGAGGGTGATCTGCCAGACGATGTAGTCCGCGGGCCCCGTGTAGTCGTGGGCCAGCACCGCGAGCAGGTCCGGAACCGCCACCACGTACTTGCCCAGGGCGATCCGTGCGAAGCCGGCGACCACGAGGGCGGCCAGCAGTCCGAGGGTGACCCGGCGCACGCGGCGGCGGGTGAGGGAACGGGAGGCGCGCACCGCGGTGACGGTCTCGGAGCGCTGCGACGGGCGGGCGGTCAGCGTGCTCACCAGGTCACCGCCTTCCCGCGCAGCACGGCCACGAGGGCCGGTGCGCCGAGCACCACGAGGGCAATGCCCACCTGGATCTCGCGGTCCGGGACGAGCACCCGCGCCACAACGTCGGCAAGCAGCACGACGCTGGGCCCGGCGAGGATGCACGCCGGAACCACCCGGCGGTAGGACACCCCGGCGACGACGCGCACCGCGTGCGGCACGAGCAGCCCGCAGAACACGAGCGGCCCCACCAGCGCGGTGGACGTTCCGGCCAGCAGCACCACGGCCAGTCCGGCCAGCGTGCGGGTGAGCGCCGGGTGCGTGCCCAGGCCACGTCCGAGGGCGTCGCCCAGGGTCAGGGTGTCCAGCGAGCGCGCGACGGCCCACCCCAGCAGCAGTCCCACCAGGATCACCGGGGTGGCGAGCAGCAGGAACGAGCCGTCCGGGCGGGTGAGCTCCCCCACCTGCCAGCGCCGGAACGTGTCGAACGTGGCCTGGTGGCTCAGCAGGACGGAGCTGGTGAGCGCGGTCAGTCCCGCGGAGACGGCGGCACCCGTGAGGGCCAGGGTCACGGGGCGTGCCCCGCCCCGGGCGGCAGAGGCGAGCGCGTAGACGGCGGCCATCGCGACCGCGGAGCCGACCGCTGCGAGCCAGAGCTGGTCCACCGTTGCGGTGAGGCCCAGGAAGGCCCCGCCCGTGACCACGGCGAAGGCCGCCCCCGCGGTGAGGCCCAGGATCCCGGGGTCACCCAGCGGGTTGCGCGTGGCACCCTGCAGCAGCGCGCCGGCCACGGACAGCGCGGCGCCCGTGAGCACACCGGCCGCCGTGCGCCACACGCGGGTCTGGACCACCGCACCGTCGATGGCCGTGACTCCGGGGACGTTCTCCGGGTCCCCGAAGAGCACCTGCGGCACGGTGCGCCACGTGGCGTCCAGCGCGATGGGACGTGCACCGCACGAGACGGAGAGCACCACCGCCGCGGCCAGCACCCCGAGCAGGACGAGCCACAGAACGGGCCCGCGTGCGCTCCGACGGGCGCGGGTGGAGCCCCGGGCTCCGGGGCGGGCGGCGGTGGTGCTCACGCTCACGGAGGTCAGGCCCCCAGGGCGTTCTTGATCGCCGGGATGTGCGCGTCCAAGGCGTGGGGCATGGACAGCGGCGAGGACGAGTAGCCCGAGAGCACGTCCGGCTGGGACGTGAGGAACAGGCTGTGGCCGTCCTTGATCGCGGGGATCGTCTTGAGCACGGAGTCCGTGCGGAACTTCTCCGCCTGGGCGTCGTCCTCCGCCGCGGCCACGAAGAGGTCGCTCTGCAGCTCGTCCGCGCGCTCCTTGGGCCACTCGCGCCAGAACTCGTCCCCGGAGATGTTCTTGGAGACCACCGGGGCCAGGCTCAGGCCCAGCGCGGTGAGGAAGCGGGGGCGCCCGTCCGTGGGGCCGTAGAAGCCCAGGCTCTGGGTGACGTCCCCGTAGATGAAGGTCTTGCCCTTGGCGTCCCCGAGGTCCTCCGAGCGCTTGCTGATGAGCTCCTCGGTCTGCGAGACGAGGTCGTCACCGGCCTGCGAGCGGCCCAGGGCCTTGGCGGTGAGCTTCTGCATGTCCTGCCACGAGTTCACCCACGGGCCCGTGGGGTAGGCCACCACGGGGGCGATCTCGGTGAGGCGCTTGTACTCGTCCTGGGTCACCCCGGAGTTCACGGCGATGATCAGGTCCGGGCTCAGCTGCGCGATCTCCGTGAAGTTCACGCCGTCCGACTCGTCGATGGTCTTGGGGCTCTGCCCGCCCAGTTCGGTGACCTTGGCGTCGAACCAGTCGGTGGAGCCCTTGTCGTTGCCGCCCCACGAGACCTTGGTCATCCCCACGGGGACCACCCCGAGGGCCGCCACGAAGTCCTGGGTGTTGCTCGCACCCACGCACACCACGCGCTCGGGGGCCTTCTCCACGGTGGTGCTGCCGAGCTTGTGCTCGACCGTCACGGGGAACGTGTCGGTGGGCGTGGAGGAGGCGGTCGCACCCGGGGTGGCGGCGCCGCCGCCGTCGCGGGATCCGGTGGAGCACGCGGCGAGGCCCACGATGGAGGCCAGGGCCAGGCCGGAGCCGAGGACGGCGCGGCGGCTGAGCTGGTGACGGGGCTGGGGCAGGTCGCGGGGCATGGGCTCTCCTGGAGCGAATGATTTGATAAGGCTCGCCTAACCTAATTCCTCGTCCCGGCGCTGGCAAGCGGAGACCGCCCCGGCCCGAGCCCCTCCCCCGCTGCCGCGTGGGCGCCCGGCTTCAGCTCGTGGTGCGGATCACCTTGTGCGGTGCCGCCTGGGCCACGGGCTTGAGCGTGAGGGTGTCGATGTCCACGTGGTGCGGCAACTCCACCGCGAACGCGCAGACCTCGGCCACGTCCCGGCCCGTGAGCGGCTTCTCGACGCCCTCGTAGACCTTCTCCGCGCTCCGCTCGTCCCCGCCCAGGCGGCGCAGCGAGAACTCCGGGGTGTGCACCAGCCCGGGCGCGATCTCGACCACGCGCACTTTGTGCTCGGCCTCCTCCAGGCGCAGCGCCTCGGTCATGGCGCGCTCCGCGTACTTCGCGGCGTTGTACCCGGAGCCGCCCTCGTAGGCCCGCATGGCGGCGAGCGAGGTCAGGTTCAGCACCGTGCCCTCCCCATTGGCGCGCAGGGCGGGCAGGAACGCGCGGGTCACCCGCAGGGTCCCGAGCACGTTGACCTCGTACATCCACTGCCACCGGTCCACGTCCGCGTCAGCCACCGAGTCCGTGCCGCGCGCCCCGCCCGAGATGTTGAGCAGGGCGTCCACCGTGCCGGCCTCCCCCAGCACGCGGTCCCGCAGCGCGTCCACCTGCGCCTGGTCGGTGATGTCCGTGGGCACCGGCACCGCCCCGGTGCGCTCGGCCAGCTCGGCGAGCCGGTCCTCGCGGCGGGCCACCGCGTAGACGGTCCACCCGCTCGCGCGCAGCCGCTCCACGGTGGCCTCCCCGATGCCCGTGGAGGCGCCCGAGACCACGGCCACCTTGCCGTCGCCGAGCGGGGCGGGAGCGGGATACGTCGATTCCGTGCTGTTCGTCATGCTCCCGATTCTACGGACGACGACGCCGCGCGCACCCGGCCCCGTGCGTGCCGGGCCGTGCGCCGCGAACCGGCGCGGGCGACGTCGTCGTCGACCCCTCCGGACGGGCCCGGAGCCCTGGACCGCCGTGAGAGACTGGGAGGCATGGCACAAGAGACGACGGGTACAGACACGCCCACGAACACCGACAGCACAACCCCCGCCGCAGTGGTGGTTCCCGAGAAGCCGGCCCTGGAGGGTCTGGAGGACAAGTACGCCGCGCAGTGGCGCGAGAACGGGACGTACGCGTTCCGAGAGGACACCGACCGCGCATCCGTGTACTCGATCGACACTCCCCCGCCCACGGCCTCGGGCTCCCTGCACGTGGGACACATGTTCTCCTACACGCAGACGGACGTCATCGCCCGCTACCAGCGCATGAGCGGCAAGAACGTGTTCTACCCGCTGGGATGGGACGACAACGGCCTGCCCACCGAGCGCCGCGTGCAGAACTACTACGGGGTGCGCTGCGAGCCCGGCCGGCCCTACGTGGAGGGCTACCGGCCCCCGGAGAAGCCCGCGAAGAACCAGCGCGACTGGGACGTCGTGTCCCGGCAGAACTTCATCGAACTGTGCGAGGAGCTCGCCGTCGAGGACGAGAAGGTCTTCGAGCACCTGTTCTCCACACTGGGCCTGTCCGTGGACTGGAACCGCACCTACCGCACCATCGACGCCCACTCCCGCAAGGTCTCCCAGCTCGCGTTCCTCAAGGACCTCGAGGCCGGCAACGCCTACATGGCCGAGGCCCCCACCATGTGGGACGTCACCTTCCGCACCGCCGTGGCCCAGGCCGAGCTCGAGGACCGCGAGCGCGAGGGCGCCTACCACCGCATCTCGTTCCACCAGCACGACGGCGGGAAGGTCTTCATCGAGACCACGCGCCCCGAGCTGCTGCCCGCGTGCGTGGCCCTGGTGGCCCACCCGGACGACGAGCGCTACCAGCACCTCTTCGGCACCACCGTGCGCTCGCCGCTGTTCGACGTGGAGGTCGAGGTGCGCGCCCACCCGTTGGCGAAGCCGGACAAGGGCTCGGGCATCGCCATGATCTGCACCTTCGGCGACCTCACGGACGTCACCTGGTGGCGTGAGCTGAACCTGCCCACGCGCGCCCTGATCGGCCGCGACGGCCGCTTCACCGCCGAGCAGCCCGCGTGGATCGCGGACGGCGCCCCGGCCGAGCACTACGCGGAGGTGGCCGGCAAGACCGTGTTCTCCGCGCAGAAGGCCGTGGTGGAGATGCTCACCGCCTCGGGCGATCTCGAGGGCGAGCCGAAGAAGATCATGCACCCCGTGAACTTCTACGAGAAGGGCGACAAGCCCCTCGAGGTGGTCACCTCCCGCCAGTGGTACATCCGCAACGGCGGACGGGACCCCGAGCGCCGCGAGGACCTGATCCAGCGCGGCCGTGAGATGGCCTGGCACCCCTCGTTCATGCGCTCGCGCTACGAGAACTGGATCGAGGGTCTGAACGGGGACTGGCTGATCTCCCGCCAGCGCTTCTTCGGCGTGCCGTTCCCGGTCTGGTACCCCCTGGACGCCTCCGGTGACCCGGACTACGAGCACCCCGTGCTGCCGTCCCACGAGCAGCTGCCCGTGGATCCCGCGACGGACACCGCTCCCGGCTACACCGAGGAGCAGCGGGACCAGCCGGGCGGGTTCATGGCGGACCCTGACGTGCTGGACACCTGGGCCACCTCCTCGCTGACCCCGCAGATCGCGACCGGGTGGGGCGTGGACGAGGAGCTGCACGCCAAGACGTTCCCCATGGACCTGCGACCCCAGGGCCACGACATCATCCGCACCTGGCTGTTCTCCACCGTGGTCCGCGCGGAGACCCTGGCCGGGACCGTGCCGTGGACCAACACGGCGCTGTCCGGGTGGATCCTGGACCCGGACCGCAAGAAGATGTCCAAGTCCAAGGGCAACGTGGTGGTCCCCAACGACGTCCTCGAGAAGTACGGGGCCGACGCCGTGCGCTACTGGGCCGCCTCGGCCCGCCTGGGCGCGGACACCGCGTACGACGAGGGGCAGATGAAGATCGGGCGCCGCCTGGCCATCAAGCTGCTCAACGCCTCCAAGTTCGTGCTCGCGCAGGGTGTCACCGAGGCCTCCGTGCTGGGCTCGGGGACGGACGCGTCCGTGGTCGGCAACGACCTGGACCGTGCCCTGCTAGCGCAGCTGGCCGACGTCGTGGAGCGTTCGACCACCGCGTTCCGCGAGTACGAGTACGCCCGCGCGCTGCAGCTGATCGAGTCCTTCTTCTGGACGTTCACGGACGACTACGTGGAGCTCGTGAAGGACCGGGCGTACGGCTCCCGCGGTGCCGAGGCCCAGGCCTCGGTGCACGCCGCGCTGGCCACGACCCTGGACACGCTGCTGCGGCTATTCGCGCCGTTCATCCCCTTCGCCACCGAAGAGGTCTGGTCCTGGTGGCGCGCAGGCTCGGTGCACCGCGCCTCGTGGCCCGTCACGGACGGCTACGCGGGGCTCGCGCGCGACGGCGATCCCGAGGTCCTCACGGTGGTGGGCGAGGCCCTGTCCGGGCTGCGCAAGTCCAAGTCCGAGGCCAAGGTCAAGCAGCGCACCGCCGTGGAGTCGGCCACCATCTCCGCCCCGGCGGACGTCCTCGCCCGCCTGCGCGGCGGCCTGGACGACCTCAAGGCGGCCGGCAACGCCGCGGACGTCACCCTCACGGAGGCGGACGGCGAGCTGGCCGTGAGCGACGTCGTGCTGGAGCAGACCGAGCAGGCCTGATCCACCGACGAGCGGAGTCCGTGTCGACGGACAACGCGTCGGAGAGCGCCCCGGTGACCTCGACGGGTCACCGGGGCGCTCTCAGCATGAACCACCGGCTCCTCCCCTCGCGGGGCGGGGCACCCCCCTCCCCACACACCAGAAAGCTCGATCCCATGAAGAAGTCCCTCTCCCTCGCCACCCTGGCCCTCCTCGCGCTCACCGGCTGCTCTGCCGGTCAGAACGGCTCCGACTCCTCGCAGGAGGCCTCAGACCACGGCACGTACGAGGGCGTGACGAACTGGGAGGGCTCCAACGACGACGGCGCGGCGTTCAGGGCCACAGCGGACGTGGCAGCCCCGGCCGGGGTCGAGGAAGCACGCAAGCTCATGAAGAAGTCCGAGACGCCCCTGCACTTCCTCGCCGTGACAGTGGACAACATCCACGGCACGCAACCGGTCAGCGCCACCGCTGCCTCGTTCACCACGCCCGAGGGCGAGCTCGTCGAGTACACGACGGTCGGCGACTACCTCAACGACTACGAGGCCGCCGAGAGCGAGAGCGGCGACGCCGAGAACCGTGTCATCGAAGTGCACAACGCGTTCACCAACGACGACTACGACGTGGTCGCGGGTCAGAAGAAGACCGTCGTGCTCGCGTCGGACCACGAGTACCCGCACAACGTCACGCACGCCACCGTCAACGGGACGACGTCGCTCGCGCCGTCCGAGACCTCCGCCGAGACCGACAAGGCGACGGGGGCTCCCGAGCCAAGCGAGGCCGTGGGCAGCAACGACAAACTGGCAGACCTCAACGGCACCACGTTGAAGGGCAACGACATCAACTTCCGAATCTTCAGCCCCAACGCGCAGAAGGACCTCAACGCCGCGATGCCCGCCCAGCTGAAGGGCGCGTGGGGCGCGCTGTGCTCCAACGCCGCCACGGAGGAGCAGCTGAAGGAGACAGGGGCCACCGCGAACGGGCACCACTGGCGGCCGTTCCAGTACGCGGTCTCGGAGAGCGGTGTGGGAGCTCTCAGTGGCAACGCGGACTACAAGGAGTACGAAGCGGCCTCCCTGGCAGAGATGTCCCACGGCGGGGTCTGCGCCGTGATCCAGTCCCCCGACGAGTCCGCCGCCGCGGAAACCCGCTCGGCGACCGTCGGCCACTACCTGGGCAACGCCACGCTGGAGAGCACCGTCGAGGTGAAGTGATTGCCGCAGCGCGGGCTGAGGGAGACCTGTCCGTACCCACGGCGGTCCACGCCGCTCCGGCGCGGTAGGTGTTCCCGCCCCCGTGCACCATGATGAACGGGTGACTCCGCCCTCCACACCTCCTCCGTCCCGCGGCCGCCGGTTCCTGCGGCGCACCGGCCGTCTTCTGCGCCGGGCGGTGCTGGTGGGCGTCGTCGGACTCGTGCTGCTCACGCTGCTCAGCGTGGTGGGCAACGCCGTGACCACCCCGCCCGACACCCTCGAACCGGACGCCGGCGCATTCACGGACGTGGGCGGCCTCGCCGTCCACTACGAGCACTGGGCCGCCAGCGGGAAGCACTCCTCCGGCGACGCCGCGCCCGTGGTCCTGCTCCCGGGCTTCGCCGAGTCGACGGTCGCCTTCCGCGCCGCCGCACCCCTGATCGCCGCGCAGGGCCGGGACGTCTACGCGTTCGACCTCCCCGGCTTCGGCTACACCCGCGGCGGGGACACCGAGGACGTGCGCTCCCAGGCAGACCTCGTCGCGGGCACGATCCGGACGCTGGGCATCGACCACCCCGTGGTCGTCGGCCACTCCCTGGGCGCGGCCGTCGCCGGCGGAACCGCGCTGTGGCACCCGGAGGACGTGGGCGGCGTCGTCTTCGCGGACGGCGACGCCCAGGACCTGGACTTCGGGGACGGCACCTGGCGCGCCCGCATCGCCCGCCTGCCGTACACCACGAGCGTCTACCGGATCTTCACCCGCTCCACCTGGCTCAACAGGGCGGCCCTCGCCGGCTCGTGCGGCTCCGCGTGCACCGCGTTCGACGGCGACGACGGCGCCCGCCTCGCCCGGCAGTGGATGCGCCCGCTCACGCAGGGGGACGTGGAGCACTCCCTCCTGGGCAGCGCCGGGCACAGCGGCATCCTGCACCTGGAGGAGGACCAGACCCGCGCGATCACCGTTCCCCGAGCCATCATCTGGGGTGCGGAGGACACCCGTTCCGGCGGCTCGCTCCAGGACACCCGGGACCGGCTCGGCCACCCGCAGGAGCGGATCGTCGACGGGGCCGCCCACGACGTCATGAACGCACAGCCCGGGGCCTTCGCCGACGCCCTCGGGGCCCTCACGGACGGCATGGACCGGCGCTGATCCCTCCCGTGGGCGGTGACGGGCACCGGTCTCCCCTCGGGTAGCCACACGAGAGGATGGGCCCCACCTCCGGGACTCCCGCGAGAAACCTGCCGGGGATGACAGAACCCCGCCCCGGTGACCTTCTCAGGCCGCCGGGGCGGGATCCTTCAGACGAGGTGGAGCGGCGGACTCAGCTGAAGTCCGGGCCCTTCTCGCGCCCGCGCTTGAGCTCGTAGAAGCCGGGGTAGGACGCCAGCGCCAGGGCGCCGTCCCAGACCTTGCCGGCCTCCTCGCCCTTGGGCGCCGGGGTGAACACGGGGCCGAAGAAGCCCACGCCGTTCACCGCGATGCACGGGGTGCCGATGTCCTGACCCGCCACGGCACGGGCCTCGTCCGTGGAAGCCCGGATGGCGTCGTCGTACTCGGTGGAGTCCTTGGCCGCGGCGAGGTCCGCGGGCAGCCCGACCTCCGCGAGAGACTCCGTGATGATCGCCTCGAGGTCCTTCATGCCACCGGGGTGCCGACGGGAGCCCATGGCGTCGTAGAGCTTCTTGTAGTACTCGCCGCCGTGCTGCTCGGCCGCGGCCTGGATCACGCGCACGAGCCACATGGACTCGTCGTGGCCGTGGTGGTGGTTCTCCGGGTTGTCCTCGTTGAGGATGCCCAGGGAGATGATCTTCCAGTCCACGTCCACGTCCCGGATGCGCACGACCTCCTCCATCCAGCGGGAGGTCATCCACGCCCACGGGCACAGGGGGTCGAACCAGAAATCGACGTGCTGCTTCTCAGACATGCTGGGTCCTTTCGTGGATTCGCCGCGTTCTCACGCGGACTTGTGACGACGCCGCTCGGCCTCGATCATCTCGTGCGTGAAGATCTCGGGGTCCGCGATCTTCGCCACGGCGTCCTCGGTCACGAGCACGGCGGCGATGTCGTCGCGGCCCGGGAGGTCGAACATGACCGGCATGAGGATGTCCTCGAGGATCGCGCGCAGACCGCGCGCACCGGTCCCCCGCTCGATCGCGAGCTCCGCGATGGCCTCCAGCGCCTGGGGGTCGAAGGTGAGCTCCACGCCGTCGAGCTGGAAGAGCTTGCGGTACTGCTTGACCAGGGCGTTGCGCGGCTCCGTGAGGATCTGCACCATGTCCGGGACCGAGAGCTTGGACAGCGTGGTCACCACGGGCAGCCGACCGATGAACTCGGGGATCAGCCCGAACTTCAGCAGGTCCTCCGGCTGCACCTGGCCCGTGAGGTCCACCTCGGAGGTGTCCTTGATGGGCGCCCCGAAGCCGATGCCCTTCTTGCCCGTCCGCTGCTGGACGATCTCCTCCAGTCCCGCGAACGCACCGGCCACGATGAACAGCACATTGGTGGTGTCCAGATGCAGGAACTCCTGCTGCGGGTGCTTGCGGCCACCCTGCGGAGGAACCGAGGCCACGGTGCCCTCGAGGATCTTCAGGAGCGCCTGCTGGACCCCTTCGCCCGATACGTCACGCGTGATCGAGGGGTTCTCCGATTTACGCGAAATCTTGTCGATCTCGTCAATGTAAATAATCCCCTGCTCCGCCTTCTTGATATCGAAATTAGCGGCCTGGATGAGTTTGAGAAGAATGTTCTCAACGTCTTCACCGACATAACCTGCTTCCGTGAGGCTCGTGGCGTCCGCCACTGCGAACGGCACGTCCAGCTTCTTGGCGAGCGACTGCGCGAGGTACGTCTTGCCGGAGCCCGTGGGGCCCACCAGGAGGATGTTGGACTTGGCGACCTCGATGGCCTCCTCGTCCCCCTCGGAGCCCGCGATCGACAGGGTGTGCCCGGAGACACCGGCGCGGATGCGCTTGTAGTGGTTGTAGACCGCCACTGCCAGGGCACGCTTGGCGGGCTCCTGCCCGATCACGTACTCCTGCAGGTGGTCGTAGATCTGCTGCGGGCGGGGAAGCTCCGTCTGGTCCGTCTCCGTGACCTCGGTGAGCTCCTCCTCGATGATCTCGTTGCACAGCTCGATGCACTCGTCGCAGATGTACACGCGCGGGCCGGCGATGAGTTTGCGCACCTGCTTCTGGCTCTTGCCGCAGAAGGAGCACTTGAGCAGGTCGACGCTCTCTCCGATGCGCGCCATGTATCAGCCTCACACTTCGTCTCGACGGATGCTGGAACCACTCTAGGCGAGCCGTTCCGGCCGCGCCCAATCATCCACGGACGCATGACGGTCACGACGCCCCGTGACGGGTGCGCCGTGACCGTGCGGTGCGTCGTGGCCCTGGGCCCTCAGGCCTGGGTGACCGTGGAGGGCTTGTTGATCTTGCGGGAGTCGAGCACCTGGTCGATGATCCCGTACTCCTGGGCCTCCTTGGCCGTGAGGATCTTGTCGCGCTCGATGTCGCGGTTGATCTCCTGCACGTCCTTGTTCGTGTGCAGCGCCATGGTCTCCTCGAGCCACGTGCGCATGCGCATGATCTCGTTGGCCTGGATCTCGATGTCCGAGGCCTGGCCGCCGCCCTGGCCCTCCATGGCGGGCTGGTGGATCAGCACGCGCGCGTTGGGCAGCGCGAGGCGCTTGCCCGGGGTGCCGCCGGCGAGCAGCACGGAGGCGGCCGACGCCGCCTGGCCCAGGCACACGGTCTGGATCTCCGGGCGGATGTACTGCATGGTGTCGTAGATGGCCGTCATGGCCGTGAACGAGCCGCCCGGGGAGTTGATGTACATGGTGATGTCCCGGTCCGGGTCCTGGGACTCGAGCACGAGCAGCTGCGCCATGATGTCGTCCGCGGAGGTGTCGTCCACCTGGACGCCCAGGAAGATGATGCGGTCCTCGAACAGCTTGGTGTACGGGTTCTGGCGGCGGTAGCCGTACGGGGTGCGTTCCTCGAAGTCGGGGATCACGTAGCGGCTGCTGGGCAGCTGCGGTGCGGTGGCGTGGGGCAGGTTCATTGGTCCGTCCTGAAAAGTCTGTGGATGGTTCGTGGCAGCGCGGGAGCGGACTACTGCGAGTCCTTCATGGTCCCGCCGCCGCCGGTCACGTTGCCGGCGGACTGCGCGATCTGGTCGAAGAAGCCGTACTCCAGGGCGCGCTGGGCGTCGAACCAGTTGTCGCGGTCGTTGTCGCGCAGGATGGTCTCGAGGCTCTGGCCGGTCTGCTCGGCGGTGAGCTCCGCGAGGCGCTGCTTCATGGACAGGATCAGCTCCGCCTGCACGCGGATGTCCGACGCGGTGCCGCCCATGCCGCCCGAGGGCTGGTGCATGAGGATCCGGGCGTTGGGCGTGGCGTAGCGCTTGCCCTTGGTCCCGGAGGAGAGCAGGAACTGACCCATGGACGCGGCGAGGCCTGTGGCCACGGTGACGACGTCGTTCGGGATCAGCTGCATGGTGTCGTAGATGGCCATGCCGGCGGTCACCGAGCCGCCCGGGGAGTTGATGTAGAGGTAGATGTCCGCCTCGGGGTCCTCCGCCGAGAGCAGGAGCATCTGGGAGCAGATCAGGTTCGCGTTGGTGTCGCGCACCTCGGAGCCCAGCCAGATGATGCGCTCCTTGAGGAGCCGGTTGTAGACGTAGTCGTCCTGACCGCCCGGTGCCATGTCCTCCATGCGCGGAGTGGCCGGTGCGGCACCGTACGGCTGGATGGGAGTGGAGGTCATGAATGCCCTCTTTCTTCTGGACGGGTCCCTGCTGCCCGAACGGCAGGCGCGGACCCACGATCACTTGCTGTCTCAGAAGCGTAGTAGCCGCCCCGCGGCCTGTGGCCCGGTGGTCCGGGCTGTTCGCTGGTGGCGCATGGTGGCACGCGGACAGCGAAACGCCACGGCCGCCCCGCGTGCGTGCGGGGTGCCGTGGCGGCTCGTGGGGCCGTCGCGCCGGGTCGTCCCGGCACGACGGCGGGTGGATCACTCGGCCTCGGAGGCCTCGGTGTTCTCGGCGTCGTCGGCGGTGCCCACGAAGGAGGACAGGTCCACGGTCTCGCCGTTGGAGTCCTTCACGGTGGCGGTCTCCAGGACCTTGGCCAGCGCCTTGCGGCGGCGCACCTCGCCCACCATCATCCCGGCCTGGCCGGAACCGTCGAGCATCTGCGCGAACTGGTTCGGGTCCATGCCGTACTGCTGGGACATGTTGATGATGTAGTCGATCAGCTCGGACTGCTCCACGCCGACCTCTTCGGCCTCGGCCACGGCGTCCAGGATGATCTCGTTGCGGAACGCGGTCTCGGCGTTCTTGCGGACCTCCGCGCGGTGCTCCTCGGTGTCGTGACCGGGCTCCGCGGAGGCCTGGGCCTGCTCGGAGTCGAAGTGCTGGGCGATCTGGTCCTCGATGACCTTCTCCGGCACGGGGACCTCGATGAGCTCCACGAGCTTGTCGAGGACCTTGTCGCGGGCCTCGATGCCCTGCTCGACCACGGCGGACTCGGCGGCCTGCTTCTTCAGGTCCTCCTTGAGCTCCTCGATCGTGTCGAACTCGGAGGCCAGCTGGGCGAACTCGTCGTCGGCCTCGGGCAGCTCGCGCTCCTTGACGGCGGTGACCTTGACCTTCACGGTCGCCTGCTCGCCGGAGTGCTCGCCACCGGCCAGGGTGGTCTCGAAGGTGGCGTCCTCGCCGGCCGAGAGACCGGTCACGGCCTCGTCGATGCCCTCGAGCATGGTGCCGGAGCCCACCTCGTAGGAGAGGTCGTTCGCGGCGTCGACCTCGTCGCCGTCCACGAGCGCCTGCAGGTCGAGGGTCACGTGGTCACCCTCGGCGGCGGGGCGGTCCACGGACTTCAGGGTGCCGAAGCGGGCACGCAGCTCGTCGAGGGCCTTCTGCTCGTCCTCGGCGGTGGCCTCACGCGCCTCGACCTCGATCTCGAGGCCCTTGTAGTCGGGCAGCTCGATCTCGGGGCGGATGGCCACGGAGATCTCCACCTTGGTGTCGGCCTCGCGGTCGTCCTGCTCCGGCTTGGAGAGGACCTCGACCTGCGGCTGCGACAGCGGGGTGAGCTCGTTCTCCGCGAGCGCCTGCTGGTAGAAGGCGTTGAGGCCCTCGTTCAGGGCGTTCTCCACCACGAAGTCGAAGCCCACGCGCTGGTCGATGAGCTTGGAGGGCACCTTGCCCTTGCGGAAACCGGGGATCTGGATCTGGTTGCCCAGCTCCTTGTAGGTCTCCTGGAGGAAAGGCTTCAGATCCGCGTAGGCGATCTCCATGGTGATCTTCGCCTCGGTGGGATTGAGTTTCTCGACGGCGCTCTTCACTTCCGCTGTACTCCTGGGGTCGTAGGGTGACTGCCTGCAACGGACCGGGGTCGGTCCGGTGGGTCCACGGGCGGCACGGCACGGGCCGTTCCGCCCAGACGTCGGGGTGACAGGACTCGAACCTGCGATCTCCTGCTCCCAAAGCAGGCGCGCTAGCCACTGCGCTACACCCCGTGGCCGCGTGCCGGGCACGCGGGGTCCTCCCGCGCGCACCACTGCTGGACGCGCGTGAACCGGGTGTCGGCGCGCCCGCGGGCGGCCGACATCACGACAGTCTATCGTGCCGAGCGCCCGGGCCCGGAAATCCGGCCCCGGGCGGAGTGCCGCGGGTGGCACGGCCGGCGGTGCTCGTGTACTGTCTTCAACGTTCCCGGGGGCGTAGCTCAATGGTAGAGCCCCAGTCTTCCAAACTGGCTACGCGGGTTCGATTCCCGTCGCCCCCTCGTATTTCAGGAAAACCCCGCAGTCACGGACTGCGGGGGTTTTTCGCATTCCGGTTCGCATGTCAGCGAGCAATGCGCTGTTTCCGTGCCGAGGAAGCCGTAACGACGACGACGCCCCACCGGCTTTCCCGGGTCTCAGGCCTGGCACACGGGGCACCAGTACAGGCCCCGGCCGTTGAGGTCCCTCTTGAGCACGGTGGCCCCGCAGTGCAGGCAGTCCTGGCCGTGGCGGTGGTAGACGTAGTTCGCGTGCACGGGCCAGGCCTCGGACTCGGGGACTCCCGGGCGGTCCGCCGGATCGGTGGTGATGATCCGTCCCACCCGCACCCCCACGGCCATGAGCTCCACGTTCTCCTCCCACAGCCCCAGCAGCTCCTCGCGGGTCAGGGAGTTGCCGGGGCGCAGCGGGTCCACGCCGCGGCGGAAGAGGGACTCCGCGCGGAAGATGTTGCCGATCCCGGAGACCACGTTCTGCTCCATCAGCAGCACGCCGATTGCCCGCCTGCTGCGACCGGCCGCCGCGAGGAACGGCTCGGGATCTGCCTGCGGGTCCAGCGGGTCGGGTCCGAGCTTCGCCTCGGCGGCCCGGGCCTCCTCCGGCGTCTCCACCGTGCACAGCGCGGGGCCGCGCAGGTCCGCCCAGCCGTGCTCGCCCACGAGCCGGGCCCGCACGGCACCCACCGGGGCCTCGGGGACGACCCGTCCGGCGTCGTCGTAGGCCACGGCCTCCGCCTCCGCGCTGCCGGTCTCCCGCTCCCCCACGCGGCGCGGCGCGCCGATCGAGGACGCCGCCGCGAACGTCTCGTCCCCCGCGAAGCTCCACGCCCCGTAGATTCCGAGGTGCGAGCGCAGCACGAGCACGTCCGCCGGGTCCTCCGGCGCGGTGAAGTCCAGGTAGAGGTGCTTGCCGTGGGCGCGGGCGCGCGTGAGCACGCGGCCGTCGAGCAGCGCGGCACCGGCGGCGAAGCGGCCCTGCGGGCTGCTCACGCCCGGCTGCTGGCCCTCGAAGAGGTCACCGAGCTGGCGGGCGAGACGGTGGATCGAGTGTCCCTCGGGCACGCGGGAGCCCTCAGCCGCGGGTGAACGGGCGGGGCGTGATCGCGGCCAGCTTGCCCGCGATGTCCCCGGTGCGCTCGTACTCGGCGAGCTGCTCGATGCGGCGCACGTGGCGCTCCTCGTCCAAGAACGGCTCCTGCAGGAAGGCGAGGACGAGCTGCAGCGCCTCCTCCTTCTCGTGCTGGCGTCCGCCCAGGGAGACCACCTGCGCGTTGTTGTGCTCACGGGCCAGGCGCGCGGTGTCCAGGTTCCAGGCCAGGGCCGCGCGGATCCCGGCCACCTTGTTGGCGGCCATCTGCTCGCCGTTGCCGGAGCCGCCGAGCACGATGCCCAGGGAGTCGAGACCGTTCTCGCGGTCCTCGCGCACGCCGAGTGCCGCGCTGATGCAGAACGCGGGGTAGTCGTCCGCGGCGTCGTACTCCTCCGGACCGTGGTCGATCAGCTCGTAGCCCTGCTCCGTGAGCTGCTCCATGAGGTAGTGGGACAGCTCGAGGCCGGCGTGGTCGGTGGCGATGTGCACGCGCATGGGTCTTCTGCAACTCCTAGGTGGTTTCCCGCAGACGTCCCCGCCGCGCCGCACGGGCCGCGGACCGGGGAACAGGACGTGCCCAGCCTATCGCCGCGGCCGGGCCCCGCGCCGTCGCCCCACGGACGCCGGGCCAACGGGCCGTTCGCCCGCCGTCGACCCACGGCCCTTGCGGTGACTGTCATAATGGCCCAATGCCCCGCGTGGGCATGGAAGTGTCGTCGAGGAGAGGAACGCCGTCGTGCCCGGAACCAATCTGACCCGAGCGGAGGCCGCCCAGCGCGCGCGGACCATCTCGGTGGAGTCCTACCGCGTGGCCCTGGACCTCACCCGGGGGGCGGAGACCTTCCCGGCGCGCACCACCGTGGTGTTCACGGCCGAGCCCGGGTCCGAGACGTTCATCGACGCGATCACGGCCTCCGTGGAGTCGGTGACCCTCAACGGCGAGTCCCTGGACCCCGCGGAGGTCAGCGACGGCGAGCGCATCCAGCTCCCCGGCCTCGCCGAGCACAACGAGCTCGTGGTCGAGTCGACCATGTTCTACATGAACACCGGCGAGGGCCTGCACCGCTTCGTGGACCCCGCGGACGGCGAGGTGTACCTCTACTCGCAGTTCGAGGTCGCGGACACCCGGCGGATGTTCCCCGTGTTCGAGCAGCCGGACCTCAAGGCCACGTTCGAGTTCTCGGTGACCGCGTCGCAGAACTGGCAGGTGGTCTCCAACCAGCCCTCCCCCGAGCCCGTGGCCGTGTCCGACGGCGTGGCCCGCTGGGACTTCTCCCCCACGCCGGTGATGTCCTGCTACGTGACCGCGCTGGTCGCCGGGCCGTACCTGAAGACCACCGACAGCCTGGTCTCCGCGGACGGGCGCACCATCGACCTCGGTCTCTTCGCCCGCCGCTCCCTGTTCGAGCACATGGACGCGGATGAGATGTTCGAGATCACCAAGCAGGGCTTCGAGTTCTACGAGTCCCAGTTCGGGGTGCCCTACCCGTTCGAGAAGTACGACCAGCTCTTCGTGCCCCAGTTCAACGCCGGCGCCATGGAGAACGCGGGCGCCGTGACGTTCGTGGAGTCCTACATCTTCCGCTCCAAGCCGGCCCAGGCCCGCGTGGAGCGCCGCGCGATCACCGTGCTGCACGAGCTGGCCCACATGTGGTTCGGGGACCTGGTGACCATGCGCTGGTGGAACGACCTGTGGCTCAACGAGTCCTTCGCGGAGTACATGTCCACCCTCGCGTGCGCTCAGAACACCCGGTACACCAACGCGTGGACCACGTTCGCCGCCGGGGAGAAGTCCTGGGGCTACGCGCAGGACCAGCTGCCCACCACGCACCCCATCAAGGCGGAGATCCCGGACCTCGAGGCCGTCCTGGTGAACTTCGACGGGATCACGTACGCCAAGGGCGCGTCCGTGCTCAAGCAGCTCGTGGCGTGGGTGGGCCAGAAGGAGTTCATGGCGGGGCTCAACCGCTACTTCGGCAAGCACGCGTGGTCCAACACCGAGCTCTCCGACCTCATGGTGGAGCTGGAGGCGGCCAGCGGGCGCGACCTCAAGCAGTGGTCCGAGCGCTGGCTCGAGACCGCGGGAGTGAACACCCTGATCCCCCGCATGACCGCGGACGCAGACGGCGTCATCACGTCCTTCGCGATCGAGCAGATCGGCCAGGAGGGCCACCCCACGCTGCGCCCGCACCGCGTGGCCGTGGGCTTCTACGACCACCGCGAGGACACCGGGCGGCTGAGCCGCACCCTGCGCGTGGAGCTGGACGTGGACGGCGAGCTCACCCAGGTCCCGGACCTGGTGGGCCGCGAGCGCCCAGACCTGGTGCTGCTCAACGACGACGACCTCGCGTACGCCAAGATCCGCCTGGACGAGTGCTCCCTGGCCACCGCGATGAACCACCTGGGCGACTTCGACGAGTCCCTGCCGCGCTCCCTGGTGTGGGCGGCCGCCTGGGACTCCGTGCACGACGGCGTGAGCCCCGCGAGCGACTACGTGCGCCTGGTACTCGCCAACGTGGGCCACGAGACGGACTCCACGACCGTGCAGGTGCAGCTGCGCCAGCTGGACACCGCCCTGGACCACTACCTCGCCCCCGAGCACGCGCAGCAGGTCCGGGAGGACGCCGCGGAGAGCCTGTGGCGCCTGGTCGAGGAGTCCGAAGCGGGTTCCGACCACCAGTGGCAGTTCTTCCGCGCGTTCCTGCGCCGGGCGTGCACGGACGCCCAGATCGAGCGTGTGGCGGGCTTCTCCCGCGGCGAGGGCGTCCCCGAGGGCCTGGAGCTGGACACCGACACCCGCTGGTCCGTGCTGATCGCCCTCGTGGCGGCCGGGCGCAAGGGCGCGGAGGACATTGCCGCCGCCCTGCGCGAGGACAACACGGAGACGGGTGCGATTGCGGCCGCGACCGCGTCCGCCGCGATCCCCACGCCGGAGGCCAAGGCGGACACGTGGCGCCTCGTGGTGGAGCAGGGTGCGCTGCCCAACTCCCAGCAGCAGGCGGCGATCGCGGGCTTCTTCCGCGGGCACGACGACGCCCTGGTGGCGCCATACGCGGCCCGGTACTTCCAGGACGTCACCGGGGTGTGGCGCGAGCGCACCCACGAGCTCGCCCAGCAGATCGCGGTGGGGCTGTTCCCCCGCGCCTTCTCCCAGGACGTCGTGGACGACGCCCAGCGATTCCTGGACTCCCTCGACCCCGAGCTGAGCGGGCTGCGGCGCATCGTGCTCGAACGCCAGGACTCGGCCCGCCGTGCGGTCCGCGCGCAGCAGGTCGACGCCTCGGCCATGGGCGAGTCCACCACCTCCGACGGCGAGGGAACCGCCCGGTGAGCGACGCCCCCGATCCGGACCGTCTGTCCGCCGACGCCGCTGCCCCCACCGGGCGCCGCACGTTCACCCTCGGTGCCGTGGGCTCCCGCTCGGCGGGCGGGTCCGTGACGCAGCCCCAGCAGCAGGTGGGGGATGCGCGCGAGGCCGCCGAGGCGGCGTCGTCGGACTCGTTCTACGCGCAGGTGGGCGGGCACGAGACGTTCGTGAAGCTCACGCACGAGTTCTACGCGCGCGTGGCCGAGGACCCGGACTTCAAGGCGCTGTACCCGGAGGAGGACCTGGGCCCGGCCGAGGAGCGGCTGCGGATGTTCCTGGAGCAGTACTGGGGCGGACCCACCACGTACTCCGAGCAGCGCGGGCACCCCCGGCTGCGGATGCGCCATGCGCCCTTCCCCGTGGACACGTGGGCGCGCGAGACGTGGCTCGCGCACATGCGGGCGGCCATGGACGCCGTGCAGCTCTCCCCGCTGCACGACGGCATCATGTGGGACTACTTCGAACGGGCCGCCCACGCCATGGTGAACCGGCCGGGCTGAGCCCCGTCGGTGCGGAGGCGGTTCCCAACGGTGCCCGTGGTTCCAGCGGCCGCGGCGCCGCGGGAGCTCCCGGTTCCGCCGACGGCACACGGGTGACTCCCGCGCCGTCGGCCACGGTGGTGCGGTCGAGCCGCCTCAGCGCCGCAGCTTGACCAGCACGTGGCCCGCGACGGTGCTCAGGCGCAGCCACTGCCCGGTCTGCTCCGCCGCCACGTGCACGTCCGAGTCCGGAGACGGGATGAAGCCGAGGACGTCCAGGGCGAACGCGGCGCCGTCCGGGATCTCGGGGCCGTCGAGCGGACCCCACCCGGAGGAGGCACCCCACACCCGCGAGCGGACCTTCTGCACGATCGCGGCTCCCGAGTCCGCGGGGACGGCGTCCGAGACGGCCTGCACCCCGCGGCGGGCGACGTCCCGCACGTGGTGCGCGGCCACCGTGCCCAGGGCGCTCCAGCCCGTGCGCGGTGCGACGATCCCGGCCCACGGCGCGTTGACCTGCTGCGGCGGGGCACTGAGCCACACGGCGTCGTCGCCCGCGGGAACCGCCTGCGTGCTCACGCGCGCCAGGCGGTCGGTGATGGCCGAGGCGGCCACCGTGATGTCCAGGTCCGAGGACTCCGCGAGCGCCATGGTGCGCAGCCCGAGGACCACCGGGGCGGCGTCGAGCAGACCCGCCGGGTGGATCACCGAGACCCACACGGCGAGCACACGGTCCATGCCCTGAAGCCGCACGGCGGCCTGGGGGTCCACGGAACGGGCCCGGCTCACGTAGGTGGCGAGGTCCGCGGCGTCGCGCTGGTCCAGCAGCGCGAAGCCCTCGGCGGGGTTCTCGGCGGCGTTCTCGTGGGGGGTGCTCATCGTGCGTGGTCGTACTTCACGTCGTCCTCGAGCGAGGCGAGCAGCGCCTTGTGGTCCTCGGAGAGCTTGACGCTCTTGCCCGTCTCCGGGTCCATGACCACGATCACGGACTCGCCCTGCGCGTAGACGTGCGAGCCGTCCTCCTCCTGCAGGCTGTAGGAGATGGTGAAGGACGAGCCGCCGATGCGGGAGATCCACGTGCGCACGCACACCGGGTCCATGCGGAAGAACAGCTGCTCCTTGTAGTCCACGCTCTGGTGGGCGACGACGGTGCGCAGCTCCCCCACGGACTCGCGGAACGTGGTGTCCTCGGGAATGCCGTGGTCCGGGTCCTTGGCGATGGGCGAGGCGGTCAGGCGCACGCGGGCGTCCTCGAAGTAGCGCAGCATGGTCACGTTGTTGATGTGGCCGTACTGGTCCTGGTCGAAGAAGCGCATCTGGATGGGGACGTTGAGCGAAGTCATGGTTCTATCAGACCACACTCGTCAGCCGGTTTAGAGTGGGGGCCATGACTGTCGATCCCACCCAGGAACCCGTGGCCGCGCTGATCCGGATGCTCGACCTCGCGGACGGCGGTGGCGCCCGCACCACGGAGGACATCTTCGTGGGCCGCACCATCACCACACCCCGGGCGCGGGTGTACGGCGGGCAGGTGCTCGCCCAGGCCGCGATGGCGGCCATGCGCACCGTGGACCCGGGCCGGGCCATCCACTCCCTGCACGCGTACTTCCTGCGGGGCGGGGACATCGAGCTGCCCATCACCTTTGGCGTGGAGCGCGTGCGGGACGGCCGCTCCTTCTCTGCACGCAGGATCCACGCGTACCAGGAGGGCAAGACCATCCTGTCGGTGATCGCGTCCTTCCAGGAGCCCGCCGAGGGTCTGGAGCACCAGGACGAGATGCCCGAGGGCGTCCCGGACCCGGAGTCGCTGCCCGCCCTGCGGGAGACCCTCGGGGCGCTGGACATCCCCGAGGCCCGCGCCCAGGCCTTCGAGCGGCCCTTCGACATGCGCTACATCACGCAGCCGCTCTTCCTCCCGTGGCAGGGCGCCCAGGACTCGTACAACGCCGTGTGGATCAAGGCGCTCTCGCCCCTGCCGGACGATCCCGCGATCCACCGCGCCGCGCTGGCGTACGTGTCCGACTACACGATGATGGAGCCCATCCTGCGCCGCCACGGCCGCTCCTGGGGAGACCGGGGCATGAACGTCGCCTCCCTGGACCACGCCATGTGGTGGCACCGCTTCGCGCGGGCGGACGAGTGGATCCTCTACACGCAGACCTCCCCCAGCGCGTCCTCGGCGCGCGGGCTGTCGATCGGCAAGATGTTCACGCGGGACGGCACCATGATCGCCACCACGGTGCAGGAGGGCATGATGCGCCTTCCGGAGTTCCGCTGAGCACCATTCACGAGGGATCGCGCTGGGGCGGCCCGCGCAGGAACGTCCTCTGACGCGGCGCAGTGCCTAGAGACGCGGCTGCTCGGCACAGCCCAGCGCCGCCGTCGTCAGCACGAATCCGCCCGTGACGGCCCAGCGCCCGTGCACCGTCATCACCCGCTGGTCACCGACGCCCAGCGGGCGCGGCAGTGCCACGGCGAACGTGCCGTCCGGGTTGACCACCGTGTCCACCTCCTCGAAGCCGAGCCACTCGTGGCGCAACGGGTACCAGAGCTTGTAGACGGCCTCCTTGAGGCTGAAGACCACGCGTCCCCACGCCACGTCCGGGACCGTGCGGTGCAGTTCCGCCAGACGACGCCGCTCGGGCGGTGTCAGCGTGAGGTCCACGACGCCCTCGGGCAGCGGGAGGTGGGGTTCGGCGTCGATCCCCAGGCTGGCGACGTCGCCCGCCCGGGCCACCGCGGCCGCCCGCAGCCCCTCGCAGTGGGTAATGCTTCCCACCACCCCGCCCGGCCACAGGGGCTCGCCGCGTCCGCCCCGGCCGATCGTCGCGGTGGGCACTCCCATCAGCTCCAGCGCGTGGTGCGCGCACGAGCGCCCCGTGGTGAACTCCGCGACCCGCGACGGCACGGCCCGGGCGAGCGAGTCTCCCTCACCGGGGCGCAGTGCCCCCGCGACGTCCTCGGTCGCCGAAACCACCACCGCGCCCGAGGGCAGCAGGGCCGCGAGCGCACGGGCCAGCGCCGAGTTCCCGGACGGGCCGGACGTGCTCTCCTCTGGCGCGCTGGCCATCCCACCGTTGCTGGCGGCTGTCGGGCTCATGGGCACCTCCGGACTGGTCTGCGGGGCCCGGGCTTTATCGGGCGGTGACGTGGCTGGTCCCCACCATGCCAGGACGGGAGCACGCCCCACCACAGGGCGAGGAACGGGCTGCTCCCGGGCAATGACGTGGCTGGTCCCCACCATGCCAAAACAGGGGCGCACCCCGCTACGAAAGCACGGAACCGGCAGCTCCCCGCCTGAACGTGCCGGGTGTCGCGGCGGGTTCAGCCTGCCCTGTGCTCGTCCGCGTGCGAGGCGGCCCAGAGCTCCGCGTAGCGCCCGCCGCCGTGCAGCAGCTGCTCGTGGGCGCCGTCCTCGACGACCGCGCCCCGCTCCATCACGAGGATCCTGTCGCACAGCGCCGCCTGGTCCAGGTGGTGGATCACGGTGATGGCCGTGCGCTCCCGGCACACGGCGGCGACGGCGCGGGCCAGGATCTCCGCCTCGCCGCGCGCGGCCCGGGAGACGGGCTCGTCCAGCACGACGACCTCCGGGGCCAGCAGCGCGACCCGCGCCAGGGCGAGCAGCTGGCGCCGCAGGTCCCCGAGGCCCTCCTGGGAGACGCGGGTGTCCAGGCCGCCGGACAGTTGCCCGGCCCACTCCGCGAGGCTGACCGCGCTCAGGGCCTCCCACACGGCGTCATCTGTGGCACTCGGGGCCGCCAGCGTCAGGTTCTCGCGCAGCGTTCCCGCGAAGACGTGGTTCTCCTGCGAGACGAGCGCGACCACGCGGGCCCGCTCGGCGGGCGGCAGGGCGTGCGGGTCCTGCCCCGCAACCCGCACCGAGCCGCGCGTGGGAGTGCGCACCCCGGCCACGACCGCCGCCATGGTGGACTTGCCCGCACCGGAGGCACCCACGAGCGCCACGTTCGTCCCGCGTGCCACCTCGAAGCTCACCCCGGCGACAGCGCGGCGCGGTCCGTAGTGCACGTCGAGCTCGCGGACCACGACGGCGGGTACCTCGGATGGCG